>JBKKBA010000585.1:0-2667 GCA_046714275.1 Actinomycetota bacterium | reverse complement strand
GCGCATCGACTCCGGCCAGGAGCGCTGCGGTCCGGTCAGCCACGATTCGGCTCCAATTGGCGACGCAGCGCATCTCTGGCTCGCTGCAGCAGCGACTGGACCTGCACGCGGGGACGTCCGACGGTTTCGGAGATCTGCTCGACCGAGCATTCGTCCAGATACTTCATGACCAAGACCTGCCGGTGCAGGGGAGCCAGGGTGCCCAGCGCGCGAAGGACCTCGTCGCGAATGTCGATGACGACATGCGGCTCTTCGTGCCGGGGCGGGAGTGCGGCCATCGCGGCTTCGTTGTGGCGGCGCTCGCGTTCCCAGTGGCGGGCGATGCGGCGCCGGGCGATCGTGCACAGCCAGGTGGACAGCGTCGAGTCGCCTCGGAACGACTCCGCGGAACGGACTCCCTCGATCAGCGTCTCTTGCATGATGTCCTCAGCGATGGTGTCGTTGCCGCCGACCCTGGCGAGGACGAACCCATAGACAATCGGCAGATGCTCGTCCATCAGGACTCGCACCGCATCGTTGTCGCCGGCAGCTACCGCTCGCAAGAGCGCAGCCTCCCCGATCTTGGGTTCGACCAGATGCATCCGTTCCCCCGTTCCTTCGTGCCGTCGTTGAGACGATATCAACCGGTTGGTCGTCATTGAAGGGTTCGCTTCTCCGTCTCCGCCCAATTGTCTCCGCCCGATCGCTCGTCGCCCTAGGAATGTTCGTCGCCCGGCCTCCCGGCTCCTGCCGGCCGGAAGCCGCCGCCCGGCGCCCAATCCCGCGGAATTAGGGTCGGATCGCCCACGATTCTTGGCGGGGTCGAAGCTTTTTTCTGTTTGGGGGTTCTGCGGGGCCGGCGGAGTGGTAGACGAGCGAGGGTTTCGCCGGGTTTCCCGCTTTGGCGGTCGTCCTTCCAAGCGGCCCTATAGATAAGGACTGGGACGAAGGGTCCGGACCGAAAAATTCGGCAGTTGCCGAACCTGAGCGGTTGATAAGAGCCGTTGTCTAGCACGAAGTGACCAGAAGCGGTGACCCATATGGGCGCCGTACCCGTCTCACAGGTCCGGGGGGATCACATGAAGAAGTTCGGATGGACTCGCCGCCTTACGGCGAGCATGGCTCTGGCCACGGTCGGCATTCTTGCCACCGGCCCCGGTGCAGGCGCCGCAGGCGTCGACACCTACAATGCACAGGCAGGCGGCACCGCGCTCAGCGTGAGTGTCGCACTTCCGCTGGGTGGCGCTCTGGACGGCGTTCTTTCGAACGTCGGTCTGAAGAACGGCACCATCAGTGAGCGGATCTCGTTCTCGAACGCTACGGCGGACGTGACGAAGGATCGTTCCACCGGTTCGGCTCTTGGTCAGGCATTCTTTGGAACGCTCGACGCGACGCTTCTTCAGGTCTCGCGTCTGGTGGGCTACTCCAAGGACAAGCTGCCCGAAGCCGCAGCGCGCGTGGACGGAACGGCAAAAGACAAGAGCGAGATGGCAAAGCTCGACGTCGGCCCGCTGCACATCGGCGTTGCCGAGGTCGAAGCCACGGCGTCCAGGACGAACCGTCTGGTCTCCACCCGCTCGTACTCGAACCTGGCCGGCATCAAGGTCGATCTGTCGTCGGTTCTGTCCGACGGCGCGATCGCAGAGCTGCTGAAGCCGGTCACGGACCTGCTGGACGGGTCGTCTTCGAACCCGGACGGCGGTCTGGTTGACGGGCTGAACAAGCTGCTCGGCGGCGTGGAAGAGACCCTCAAGCAGACAGGCGTCAACGTCGACCTCACGATTCCCGAGGTCAAGTCGCTGCTGAACAAGCCGCTTCTGGAGGTCGGAATCATCGAGTCGATCTCGGAGACGGGTTTTGCGGGAGCCGCTCGCACGGCGCGTGGCATCACGCGTCTGGTGAACGTCAACCTGCTGGGTGGCTTCATCCACCTGGACGCCATCAACATCGAGTCGTTCGCGTCGATTGACGGCACGGCGGCCGGCTCCAAGGCGTCTGGCATCCAGCGCATCGTTGGTCTGAAGATCGGCGACAACGTCGTCAACCTCAACACCGGATCCATCCAGGTGCTGGGCAAGACGGTTGCGATGCCGGCGGACCTGACCAAGTTGCTCAACGTCACCGTTGACGCACTGGGTCTGAAGGTCGCCGTCGCGCAGAAGCCGCAGATCATCCGGACCGCGACCCACGCTCGCGCCGCGGCCAGCTCGCTGCACCTGGAGCTGGCACCGAAGATCGGCACGACGGCTCTGTTCAGCATCGCGCTGGACGGTCCCGCCAGCGTCGCCGATGTTCGTGGTGGCAGCGTGCTGGGCGTCAAGGAAATCAAGATCCCGACGACGGGCGTGGGCGACCAGGCCATGCTGATCGGTGGTCTGATGCTGATTGGTCTGGCGATCGGTGCGAAGAAGTTCGTTCTGACCTCGCGCTAATCGCTCTAGCTGAAGTCGAAGGGCCGCCCTGCGAGGCGGCCCTTCGCGTTGGCAGGGGGGTGTGACTTACTGTCCCCTGTCGTCGCGTTCGGAAGCGATTTGGCCGAATGAATTCCCGTGGTAGATCGGCACCGTAGAGGTACCCCAGCGGTTACGAGAATTAATGAGAGCGTAGGCGGCTTCGTGGGAGACTGTCTCTAGCACGCCCACTCGGAGGCGTCGGCATCCTTCATGCCTGCGTCGAGGTGTCAAGGGA
>JBKKBA010000584.1:0-6425 GCA_046714275.1 Actinomycetota bacterium | reverse complement strand
TTGGCTCAGTTGGTCGAACGAAGGCCGCGGTTCAGCGTCTCTCCGGGGACCAGACCTTCCAAGCCCTTCATCACGAAGCCGGCCGCCATCTCGGCCAGGGCGTCGCGATCCATCGGCTTGTCTCGCGCCCACCACTTGGCCAGCGCGTAGGACATTGCGACGATTGCGCGCGTGAAAGTTTGACCCACCACCGGCGGCGCCCCCATTGCCTGGGCCAGCTCGGCGGCGCGCTCGCCCATCAGCTCCACGATCCGCTCCGTCAGACGCTCGGTGCGCCGCTGCACCTCAGGGTCGGTGGTGCTGGGCGAGGCGATCAGCAGCCGGAACCCGTCGGGGTTGATCTCGGAATAGTCTAGGAAGGCGCGAACGCCCAGGCGGATCCCCTCGCCGACCGGCATACGGCGCGTCATGGCCAGCACGCCTTGCAGGTGATCCAGGACGCGTTCTTCCTCGCGATCTAAAAGCGTCAGGATGATCTCTTGCTTGCCACCGGGGAAGCACGTGTAGAGCACCGGCTTGGTGATCCGGGCTCGCTTGGCGATGGCGCTCATCGAAGCCGCTTCGAATCCTGCCTCTGCGAAGAGCGCGCAGGCCGCATCCAGGACCATCGGGCGCCGCACGGCAGGGCCCAGGTAGGGCGCCCGCGCTCCCTCTTCGGCCGGCCGGTCCTGCGGCTTGTCCATGACCCTATTCTGCCCCGGCGGGGCCTTTCGGGACAGAGCAGGGCCCTTCCGGAGCGCGGCGGGGCCCCTCCGGGACAAGGGCAAAGCTCGTCCTGGGGACGGATCCGGGGGGAACGGGGTCTTTTGTGGGTACCATTCGCCCGTGGATCACGAAAGCTTCATCGTTCGGGGCGGCGTGCCGCTGCGGGGAAAGGTCGTCGCCGGCGGCGCGAAGAACTCTGCGTTGAAGCTGATGGCCGCAACCTTGCTGGCCCAGGGTCATCATCGCTTGCATCGGGTGCCTCGCATCCTGGACGTGCTCACGATGGTCAAGGTGCTGGAGCGCCTGGGCGCAACGGCGACATTCGAGGGCAATACCCTCGACCTGACGATCCCGGCCGAGCCGTCCACCGAGGCTCCCTACGATCTGGTCCGACAGATGCGCGCGTCGATCGTGGTGCTGGGGCCGCTGCTGGTTCGGCGCGGCCACGCGCGCGTGTCGATGCCGGGCGGCTGCAACATCGGCTCCCGGAAGATCGACCTGCACCTGAGCGGCCTGGAGCGGATGGGAGCCACCATTCGCGTCGATCACGGATACCTGGATGCGCGCGCCGACCGTCTGCTGGGCACGCGTATCGTGCTGGACTTCCCAAGCGTGGGAGCTACGGAAAATCTGCTGATGGCGGGCGTGCTGGCGAAGGGCACCACCAAGATCGAAAACGCCGCGCGCGAGCCGGAGATCACCGACCTCTGCAACCTGCTGGCGGCGATGGGCGCTCGCATCGAGGGCGCCGGGACGCCCGACATCGAAATCGAGGGTGTTGACGAATTGCATCCGGCAGAGCACACCGTCGTCGGGGATCGCATCGAGGCCGGCACGTTCCTGATCGCCGCGGCCGCGACGCGTGGCGACGTCACGGTCGAAGGCGTCAAGCCGGCGCACCTAGACCTGTTCCTTCAAAAGCTGGGTGACGCCGGCTGCATGGTGGACGCCGGGGGAGAAACCATCCACGTATCCCTCGACTCGCGGCCCAAGCCGGTGGATTTCGTGACGTTGCCGTATCCGGGCTTCCCAACCGACCTGATGCCGCAGATGATGGTGCTGTGTGCCGTCGCCGACGGAGACTCGATCGCGACGGAGAACGTGTTCGAGTCACGATTCATGTTCGTCGACGAGATCGCGCGAATGGGCGCCGACATCCGCACGGAAGGTCACCACGCCGTGATTCGCGGCCGCGATCATCTTCAGGCCGCCCCGGTCCGGTCCCCCGATATCCGTGCCGGCGCCGCGCTGGTCATCGCCGCGTTGACGGCTCCCGGGCAGACAGAGGTCGCCGGTGTAGCCGCAATCGATCGCGGCTACGAGCGGTTCGAGGAGCGGCTTCGCGCGCTGGGCGCTCGAATCGAGCGGACCGGCGCGGAGTCCCGGTAGCCTTCCCGCGTGTCCTCCATTCTTCCGCCCGACCGCGATCCTTCGGCGCCCGTCGCCGGCAGCGTGCCGTTTCCGCCGACCCTTCCGGGGTGGGATCATCCCCCGCCGCTGCCGTCCTCGTTTGAGCCGCAGATCGAATCCGTCCGCGTCCCGTGGCACTGGGCCGAGACGTTCGTGGTGTTCATCTTTACGCTGGTCACTTCCGGAATCCTGGCAGCGGTCATCGCTTCGACGATCAAAGGAGACCTGGGGAAGGCCCTGGCGGTGGTGTCCTTCGAGGCTGCCTTAGCCTTCTGGTCGGTCACATGGGTCAAGATTCGTTTCGGGCTGGGCTTTCGTATCCTTGGGTTTCGGGGAGATCAACTTGGGCGGGACCTTGGGCAAGGGCTGATCTGGGGGGCCCTGGGGTGGCTCCTCGCCACGCTGGTGGTCGGCAATGTCATGGTCCGGATCGTGGATGCCTTGTCGTCAAAACCCGTCGATTCGCCGGACCAGTTGGATCTGTCGGATCCCAACGCTGTGGTGCTGGCCATCACGGCGATCGGCGTCGTCATCATCGCGCCGCTGGCGGAGGAGATGTTCTTTCGCGGCTTCGTCTTTCAAGCCTTCCGGCGGCGGTTGCCGTTGGCTGTGGCGGGAATCGCGTCGGGTGCGCTGTTTATGCTTGCGCATGCGCCGTTCTGGATCATCTTTCCGTCGATCTTCACGCTGGGGCTGGTGCTGGCTTGGCTGTTCGAGCGACGGGGTTCGATCGTTCCCTGCATCGTCGCGCATGCGCTGTTCAATCTGGTGGGCTTCGTCGCCTACCTGACCACACTCTAAGAACGGGGGTTTCCATGGCTCGGATCGTGTTCCGGGGGGGACGGGTCTTCGATGGGACCGGCGCGCCGCTGTCCGATGCCGACGTCGCGATCGAAGATGGGCGGATCGTTGAAGTCGGCGCCGGTCTGGACGGCGACCAGTCCGTCGATGCGACCGGCAAGGCGATCCTGCCCGGACTCTTCGACTGCCACACCCACATCCTGCTGTCGACGATCGACACCCTGCGGCTTCTGGAGACGCCATTCAGCCTGCACTTCTTCCAGGCAGCCCAGAATCTGCGCGTCACCTTGCAGCAGGGGATTACCACGGTGCGAGACGCGCACCTGGCCGACCTGGGCGTGAAGGTTGCAGTGGAACGCGGGATTGTCCCGGGTCCCCGCATGCAGATCTCGGTGTCAATGATCAGCCAGACCGGCGGGCATGCCGATGAGTGGATGCCGTGCGGAGCGAACGTGCCGTGGCTGGTCGATCACCCAGGACGGCCGAACGGGATCGTCGACGGTCCCGACGAGATGCGCAAGAAGGTTCGGGAGCTGATTCGCTCGGGTGCCGATGTCTTGAAGGTGGCCACCAGTGGCGGCGTGCTCAGTCCGCGCGACGATCCGAAGCACGGCCATTTCCGCGATGAAGAACTGCGCGTCCTGGTCGAAGAGGCAACCGCAGCGGGATGCTTTGTGATGGCCCACGCGCAGGGCACGTCCGGTATCAAGGCGGCCATTCGCGCCGGCATCCGATCGATTGAGCACGGCATCTATCTGGACGACGAGGCCATTCAGATGATGCTTGACCGCGGGACGTTCCTGGTGCCCACGCTGCTTGCGCCGCAAGGCGTGCTGGCCGCCGCCGACGCCGGTGCCGCCATCCCCGAGGCCGCGATCGCAAAATGCCGTGACGTCATCGACGTGCATCGGGAATCGATCGGCCGCGCGATCGCGGCCGGCGTCAAGATCGCCATGGGGACCGACTGCCCCGTCTCGCCCCACGGCACGAACCTGCGCGAGCTAGTGCTGATGCGCGATGTCGGCATGAAGCCCGAAGAGGCCCTTCGGTCGGCAACCTCGGTTGCCGCGGAGCTGCTTGGGCTTCAAGACGAGCTGGGTACGATCGAGCCGGGCAAGCGGGCCGACCTGGTGCTGGTGGACGGCGATCCGCTGGACTTCGAATCGCTGCCCGACAACATCGACGCCGTCTACAAAGACGGTGAGCGGGTGGTGTAACCGGCCGCCGGTCGAGCGTTGCATTACAAGATGGCCAATAACCGCTCGGCCAGCGCTGCCGGCTGCGACACCATCGGACAGTGGCCGCCCGGCATCTGGACGGCTTCGACGCCCAGCAGCTCCCGTGAGGCTCGGCGCGACCAGTCGGGGTCGACCTGCCGGTCCTCCGTGCAGACGATCGAGGTGCACGGAACGTCGGGAAACCGGTCGAGAGGGAGCGGATCCTTCGACACTTTCCAATGCTGGGGACGCAAAAGCCCGATGGCCCACCGCGCCGTCTCCCAGTGCGCGTCGTGGTACCAAAGCTCCGCGGCGCGCGCGCATGTAACCGACGCGGATCCGTCCGCGTTCGCGAGCGCTGCAGCCTGCGGCTGGTAGGCGAAGATCTCCGGGGCGCTTTGCAGGTAGTCGCTGAAGGAGATTCTGGGAACCGGCAGCAGCGCGGCCAGATACACGACGTGCCGGACCGGCCGCATCGACGCCACCAGCGGGGCCGTCAGTCCGCCCATCGAATGACCGACGACGACCACGTCGTCCCCGGCGCCTTCCAGCGCGCCGCAGATCGCTTCCGCGTATTCCGTTGCGCCGGCACCGATGTCGCCTGATGGCAAGTCCGGGGCCACCGCCTGATGCCCCCGTTCGCGAAGCAGCGGAACCAATCGGGACCAGTGCGCGCCGCGATGGTAGGCCCCATGAATCAACGCAAACGTCGTCACGCGCAGCAGTGTACCCAGGCGTCGTGGTCACCCGGTCCTACTCCCTTTTGAGGCTCGCTGCGCCGGTGTGATTCAATCCGCCGGAGCGCAAGAGAGGGGAGTAGGACATGGTGCTGTTCCCAAGCGAGGCCTGGCTGAAGGAATACGTCGAGAAGATCAACTCTTCGAAGGAGTACGAAGAGGCCGCGGGGACCTGGGAAGGCGACCTTGCCTACGTCTTCGAGGCGGAACCGGACAAGGGCGTTCCTGAAGATGTGTGGTCGTGGATGGACCTTTGGCACGGCAAGTGCCGGGACGCGCGATTCGGCGTGACGGTCGACGAAGGCGAGAAATCCAAGTTCATCATTCGAGCGCCCTACTCGCGCTGGAAGGAAGTCATCAACAAAGAGCTGGACCCCGTCAAGGGCATGATGCAAGGGAAGCTAAAGTTGAAGGGCGACCTGCCGACCATCGTGCGCTATGTGAAAGCGTCCAACGAACTGGTCACGCTGGCCGGTCAAGTCCCAACCGAATTCGTCGACGAGCAATAAGCACGTGGAGCACGTGACGACCGACCCCGGTCTGGAGGGGCTCGGAGCCATGCTTGCGGATCTAGTCCGCGGCAACATCGCGCGTGAACCAGACCGCGCGGCGCTGGTTCGCGGCGTCACCGGCACCGTCAACGTCAAGGTGGTGGACGCCGATGTTGAGATCGGCCTGGAGTTTGCCGCCGACCGGCTCCACCTTTTCGAAAAGCCCTTCCGGCGCGCCGGGATCCACATCGCGTGCGACGCGGAGACGCTGATGGATCTTTCGGCTGTTCCCCTTTGGCTGGGGCGCCCCGACCTGCGCACCAAGCCCGGCCGCGCGATCGCCGGCAAGATCCTTCGGCGGGACCTCCGGGTGAAAGGCATGCTGGCGCACCCTGTGCTGCTGTCGCGGCTGCAACGATTGCTGTCTACCGCATGATCGTCTCGTTCGTCGGTGGGACGGGACCGGCCGGCTTCGGCCTGGCCGCGCGGTTCGCCAAGGCCGGCATGGCGGTAGCCGTCGGATCGCGGTCGGTGTCCCGCGCCGAAGAGGCTAGAACCCTGGTGCTTGAGCGTGTCCCCAATGCGGATGTGAAAGCGCTCATCAACGAAGATGCGATCGCGGCCGGCGATGTGGTCTTCCTGACGGTCCCGTTCCAGGCGCAGCGCCACACCGTGGAGCTGCTGGCCGAACACCTGGATGGGAAGATCGTGGTGAGCATGGCGAACCCAGTGTGGGTGCATCTGGGCAAGGTGTGGGCCGACTTCCCACCGGCCGGATCCTTGGCCGAGGAGGTGCAGGAGCTGGCCCCGGGGGCGCGCGTGGTGGGCGCGTTCCACGAGGTCCACGTGCGCAAGTTCCCGAAGATCGAGCGCGCCATCCACTCCGACACCATCGTTACCTCCGACGACGATCAGGCGAAGCGGATCGTCATGGATCTGGTTCGGACCGTGGAGGGGATGCGCCCGATCGACGGCGGCGGCCTGATCAACACCCGCTATGTCGAGGGTTTCGTGACGGTGCTGGTTCAGATGAACTTCGTGTACAAGGCGGCGACGGCGCTGCG
>JBKKBA010000583.1:0-4642 GCA_046714275.1 Actinomycetota bacterium | reverse complement strand
GCCTCGGTGAACGGACCGGACGTGCGGGTCAGATACCCCGCCACCATCAAATTGTCGCGCACCGTCATGTCGCGGAAGACCTCTACGGTTTGGAACGTGCGTCCCACCCCAAGCGCCGCCCGGCGATGCGCCGGCAGCTCGGTGACGTCGCGGCCCTCCAGATAGATCTCGCCCGACTCAGGGGTCAGCAACCCACCGATGCAGTTGAACATCGTGCTCTTCCCCGCGCCGTTGGGGCCGATGAGGGCGCAGATCTCGCCGTCGGGAACGACAAGGCCGGCGCCGTCTAAGGCGACGACTCCCCCGAACCGGATCCGAAGGTTTTCCACCCGAAGCACCGACCGTCGGGAGTGACGCTCCGATGGGTCCGCGTACAGCCTTCGGACAACCTCGACGCCGGCAAGCTCGCCGTTGCCGCCGGCCGGATGGGCGATCGTCGCGATGCCGATATCGCCGTCCGTGGTCTGAGCCGCGGAGCGACGACCCAGCCCGATAAGGCCCTGAGGCAGCTTCCACAGAATCAAGATCATGCCGATGCCAAAGAGCAGGAACAGCCGCTCACCACCGAACACCTGAAGCGGACCGAATCGAACCAGCTCCGGAAGAAAAGCCGCCACCCCTCCACCGATAATCGCTCCGGTCGGCGAGCGAATACCGCCGATCACCGTCGCGGCCAGAATGCGAAATGACAGGTCCAGATCGAAGGAGTCGGGCGCGATCCCTTGCTGCATCGAGGCGAACAGGGCTCCTGCCATCGTGGCAACGCCGATCGAAAGGACGAAGGCCCCGATTCGATACCGCAGCACCGGCACGCCCAGCGTCTCGGCCATGATCTCGCGCTCCCGCAGCGCGCGAAGCACCCTGCCGGTGGAGCCTCGGCCAAGGTTGATCACAACGAAGAAGAGAGTGACGGCGATCGAAACGGCGAAGTAGTAGTAGGCCAAGTCCGACTCGGTGCCCAGACCGAACAGCGACGGCCGGCGCATGGGCACGAAGGAGCTCTCGAAGGGAGTGGCGAACGTGGTCGACTGACGCGCAAGAGCCTTTGCGAGATTGCGGAAGGCAAGACGCTCGAAGATGAGTCCCATGGCCAGCGTTGCGACCGCCAGCTCAAGGCCGCGGAAGCGCACCGCGATAATGCCGATCACGAACGCGAACGGCGCAACGGCGATACCGGCGCCCAGGACCGCCCACACGACCGGCACGCCGTAGACGGTCAAGGCGAAGGCCGCGTACGCCCCCCATCCCAGGCCCAGCGCCGCGACGTGGATGTTGAGCTGACCGCTCCAACCGACCAGCACGACCAGGCTCAGGGCAAGCAGGACGTACACGGTCGCCAGCGTCGATACGAACCGCCAGTAGTTGCCGGCGATGAGGGGAACGACGAACACCGCGGCAAGGAACATCCCGGCGCCGAAGAGCGTTTTTCGCGGAATTCCGGCCTGTGGAACTCCGGCCTGAGTCACCACGCCCCCTCCCGCGCCAAGAGCTGACCTCCGCCCCGGCGGCTGCGGCCGGCCAGCAACACCACGAAGACGGCGATGAACCCGATTGCCTCCGAGAGTCCCGCGAGCGTTGCGTAGCCGGTGACCTCGCTCTGAACGATGCCGATGAGCGACCCGCCGGCCAGCGCCAGGGGCAAGCTCATGAAACCGCCGACCAACGCGGCGCCATAGGCGGTCACCATGATCAAGGTGAGCTGCCAGGGATTGAGCACCAGCAGCGGCGTGATCAGGATGCCGGCAAGAGCTGCCAGCACGGCCGAGATCGACCACGTGATCGTGGAGGCGCGACGCGGGTTGACGCCCAGAAGCCGCGCCGCTTCTGGATTCTCGGCGATCGCGGACAGGCCGAGCCCGGTGTAGGTCCGCCGCGTCCACAGAGCAAGGGCGGCCGCGGCGACCAGGGCTACCCCCGCCACGATCACCTCCTGCACACGCACGAAGAAGCTGCCGCTGCGAATGATCCCCTCTGAAAGAGGCTTCACGAACGATTCCGTGCCGCCCCACGTGACGCGCATGATCACCTGAAGCACCAGCACCAGCCCAAGCGTCGCGACGGTGCGCGTCAGCGCGTCGGCGCGCGCCAGCGTGCGCATGACGGTGAGATCGCTGATCGCACCGATCGCGATTGCGGCGATCAGCGCAATGGGGAGCGCCAGAAGGACCGGCAAACTCCAAATCGTCGAGAGCTGGTAGAAGACGTAGGTCGACAGGCTTGCGATGGCTCCCTGCGCGAAGCTGAGCACGCGGGTAGATCGATAGATCATGACGACACTCAGCGCGAACAACGCCAGCACAAAGCCGTTCGCAAGGCCGCTGATGGCGTACTGGAGAGTCCGCGTCACGGTGAGGACCGTTCCCTAGCACGGCTTCCCGGGGCACGGCCATGCTCGAGCTCCGAAGGCATCGATCGGACCGGATTCGTACACCCACCGCCCTTGGGTAGCTTTCACGATCCAGATGTTGTGATTCCCCCCCGTCGATCTGGCCGGCGGCTTCAGATTCACGCCCTTGCACAGCCCGCGGCAATCGTAGGAGTTGGTCGCCGCCGCGGCAGCCAAGATGTTGGCGCGATCCAGATCCTTGCCCTCGGCCAGAACCTTCTCGACCAGATCGACGACCACGCGCGCGCTGGCGTAGGCAAGCGAGGTGAAATAGCCGAACTTCGCCTCGGGGTAGTAGGTCCGGATGATCCGCTTCATCTCCGCGGTTGCCGGCGACTCGACCGTGTCGGGAAGCAGAGCGCTGTTCGCCATCATGCCGTTCGCCGCCGATCCCGACTGCTCCAGCGTCAGGTCCAGGTAAATACCGTGCTGGCCCAGGTATCCCTTGGGTGGCGAGTAGCCGCGGCAGCCCGCGAAGAGTTTCGCCGCCGAAGACGGGTCGGTGACGACCCAGATGGCTTGCGCCCCGCGGCTCAGCAAGTCACTGCAGATCGGGCCGTAGTTCGTCGTGGTGTACTCCACCTGCTTTTCCCCGACGATCGAGCAGCCGAGCTTCGGGCAGATCACGTTCTTGGCTTCGACCACGTATGCCTGAGCCGGAGCGACGTTCAAGACCACCACGCCGATCTTGGTCCCGCCCGACTTCTCCATCCAGTACGGCAAGAGCGCGTGGGCCATCTGCTTTACGGGCGACCCGATCGTGACAACGTTCGTTGCGTCGTACGCCTCGACATTGATGCCGTCGTGTCCGATCCAGGGAACTCCGGCCTGCTCCATCTGGCGAATCACCGTCGCGGAGAACGGCGTGAACGATGGTCCCATGACGAAGACTTTGTCTTGCTCGACAAGCTTCTTGCCGCAGGTGCTGGACTGGGTGTCGTTCGCGCGGTCGTCGCACACCAGGAAGTCGAACTTCTTCCCGCGGACGCCGCCGCGATCGTTCACCCATCGGAAGTAGGCGTCGGCGCCCTGAAACGCAGGCTCCCCCAGCGAAGACAGCCCACCCGAGCGCGGGAACAGCCCGCCGACCTTCACCACGCCGCCGGTAACCTTGTTCTTTCCCGGGATGACCGTGGTCGTGATGGTCTGCGTCCGTCCGGGGGATGGGGAGATCTCAGGGTTCGCCGACCCCGTGGGATCGGCGCCCGGCACCGTCGAAACCACCGTTGGAAGCGCCTGCTGGACCGTCCGAACCTGGGAGGCATTGAACCGGGGACCGCATGCCGCCAGCACAAGGACCAGCACGGCCGCGCCAGGAAAGGCCAGTCTCGCAGGCGTTCGTCTCATGCCCAATCCTCCAGACCGCGGGAGCATATCCCGTTCATGCGCATTTGCGAAAGAACGAATATAGATCCGCCGTCGCCGGTCTTCGGCCTCGTTGAAGCTGAGTCCCGCCGCGCCTGCCCGACGGGTCAACACCCTACTTTCTTCGACGTGCGCTCCCCGCTCTCCTTGGTTACAGGGTCCCTCCCACGAGGGATTCTGCACCGTTGAGAGCGTGGGCGCGACCGTAATTATCTCTTCGAATAGAGTCATGTTGCTGTATGCGCATGTCCTAATACTTCTGGATGGTCGCGCGCCGAGTGACGATCTACCCGGCGGCCAGCACCTTGGTGATGATCTGGGCGGCGATGGGGATCGGCACCGGCCCGCAGGCCAGTGCTGCGGCCACGAATCGTTCGGGCGGTACATCGCACGACTCCCAGAGGGCAAGGAACTCTTGGTACCCGACGAACGCAGCAGACGCATAGACCGGCCGCGCAAGCACCTCAGCCACGATCGACTGGGCCCGAGCCACGGAGAGCGATGATGCTTCAGCGATCCGGTGCGCCGCCTCGTCCGGTTCCCACAAACCCGCGTGAATCCCGCCATCGGCCGCCGCGCGCGCGGCATCTTCGCCCGGCGGATCGACGCCGGCGGCCAGGTGGGCAACGAACGCGCGCCATCCTGCGATCGTGGCCGGCGCAGCAACGACGCGACGCAGGTCGCTGCGGTGGCGCAATGCCCCGGCGCGGAGCGCGTGCTCTCCCGGATACGCGTATCGGAGCGCGATCGATGCCGCCGTATCGGCGCAAGGATGCAGAACCGCCGCGCGATCGGGCTCCAATGGGCGCATCGGGCGGTACGGCGAGAGCCAGGCGGGCCGCTTCCGCAAGGCGGCGCGGACGGCCGGAGATACAGCGTCCCCGTCGGCAC
>JBKKBA010000582.1:0-8410 GCA_046714275.1 Actinomycetota bacterium | reverse complement strand
GGTTCTGGAGGTCCTGAACCCGGACGACTTCTATCGCGCGGCGCATCACCAGATCGCCCGTGCCATGCGGGGCCTGTTCGTCGCCGGCGAAGCGGTCGATGCGATCACGGTCGTCGAAGAGCTGCGGAAGCAGAACACCTTGGAGTCCGCCGGGGGCGCCCCGTACATTCACACGCTGCTGTCGGGCGTCCCAACAGCCGCGAACGCCGTGTTCTACGCCCAGATCGTCGTGGAACACTCCACGCTGCGGCGTTTGATCGACGCCGCAACGCGGATCGCCCAGGAGTGCTACGACATTCCGCCCGACATCGACGATGCGATCAACCGCGCCGGCGAGCTGATCTACGGCGTTGCGGCACGGCGGATCCACTCGGACTTCCAGCCGATCCGGGACCTTTTGGCCGAATCCATGGAGCGGCTGGAAATGCTGGCGTCGCGCGAGTCCGACATCACCGGCGTCCCGACGGGGTTCCGGGACCTTGACTCCAGGCTTTCCGGGTTGCAGCCGCAGAACCTGATCATCGTGGCGGCTCGGCCGGCAATGGGAAAGTCGGCGCTGGTCATGAACATGGCGCACTACGTGGCTCTCAAAGCCAGCGTGCCCGTCGTCATCTTCTCGCTGGAAATGAGCCAGATCGAAATCGTGTCGCGTCTGATCTCTTCCGAGGCTCACGTGGATTCGGCGAAGCTGCGGACCGGGCACCTGAACGAGGCCGATTGGACGCGCGTGTCGAACGCCGTCGGCAAGCTGGACACCGCGCCGCTCTACATCGACGACACGGCTTCGATTTCGATGATGGAGATTCGAGCCAAGTGCCAGCGCCTGAAGCGGCAGCAGGGCTTGGGGCTGGTCGTGGTGGACTACATTCAGCTCATGCAGTCCACGCGGCGCACCGAGAATCGCGTGCAAGAGGTCAGCGAGATCTCGCGAGGACTGAAGATCCTGGCCAAAGAGCTGGACGTGCCGGTCCTCGCCGTGTCGCAGCTCAGCCGTCAGCCCGAGCAAGGCGGCGGCGACCGCCGCCCGCACCTGTCACACTTACGGGAGTGCGTTTCGGGCAGCACGCTTGTGTGCCTGGCCGACGGGCGGCGCGTGCCGATCGAGCGGCTGGTTGGGACGCGCCCGCGAGTGCTGGCGCTGTCGATCGATGGTGCGATCGTCGAATCGGACAGCGATTTGGTGTGGAGGGTTGGGCGCCGGCCGGTGTTCGATGTCCGGCTGGCTACCGGCCGGGTCATCCGCGCAACCGGCGACCACCGGCTCCTTGGTCCGAACGGATGGGTTCGGGTCCGCGAGCTGGGGCGAGGGAGCCGTCTGGCGACCGCACGCCGGCTTCCGCAACCGGCGAACCCAACGCGCTGGCCGGACTTGCGAGTAGCGCTCCTAGGGCAGCTCATCGGTGACGGCAGCTATCCGAAACATCAGCCGATGCGTTATACGACCGCGTCGGAAGAGAACAGCGAGATCGTCATGCGCGCGGCCGTCGAAGAGTTCGGTTGTCGCGTGAAACGGTACGCCGGCCGGGGAAACTGGCACCAGCTCGTCATCGCCGGGAACGGGAATCGGTGGCATCCGGCCGGAGTCAACGCATGGTTGCGGGAGCTTGGCATCTACGACCAGCGCTCTCGGCAGAAGAGAGTGCCCGAGTCGGCCTTCCAGCTTCCCGACGACCAGGTGGCGCTGCTCGTTCGGCATTTGTGGGCAACCGACGGAACCATTCACGTTCGTCCGAAGGGTCGCCGGGGCGGGGTGCACTTTGCGACGTGCAGCCGGGGGCTCGCCGACGACGTTGCGGCACTGTTGCTGCGACTGGGTATTGTCGCCCGCATCAAGTCTCACCTCCAGGCGTCGGGAACGTGGCTCTACTTTGTAGAGGTCTCGGGACGCGATCATCAACTGAGATTCCTTCAACTCGTGGGTGCTTTCGGGCCTCGACTGCAGCCGGCCGATCGGCTTCGATCGGTCCTTGAAATGACGCAAGCGAATACGAACGTGGACACGCTTCCGATTCAGGTTCAGGATCGCGTGCGGATGCTGCTGGACGCGCGTGGAATATCGAGTCGTGAGTTTCAGAGGTTGCGCGGTCGCGATCACCGCGGCCCGACAAACATCGGCTTCTCCCCGTCGCGAACGCTTGTGGCCGAGTACGCAGCGGTGCTCGAGGACGACATCCTTGCCGACTGGACTCGCACCGACCTGTTCTGGGACCAGGTCGTCTCGGTCGATTCCGCCGGTAAGGAAGACGTCTACGATCTCACAGTTCCTGCCAACTCGACGTGGATTGCTGACGGGATAATTAGTCACAATTCGGGCGCGCTGGAGCAAGATGCGGACGTGGTGATGTTTGTGTACCGGGACGAGTACTACAACCCCGACTCCGCGGCCAAGGGCGAGGCGGAGATCATCATCGCCAAGCATCGAAACGGACCGGTCGGAACTGAGAAGCTGGCGTTCCTTGGGCAGTACACGAAGTTCGCCGACCTAGCGCATCAGTAGCCCGTTCCCGACGCGCGCAAAGGCTCAGCGATCCAGCGGCTCACCCGAGGACAGTCGGCGGCCTCTGCCAAGGGTGATCATGCCCGTCAGGATGCTGGCCAATCCGGCAACAGCAATCCAGATCACTTTGCCAAAGCCGATGCCCGTGGTGGCCAGGCCCTTAAAGAGCTTGACTCCCAAGACTGCGGTGGTGCCTCCACCTCCTGCCGGTGCTGAATGCGACATGCTCTCCTCCTTGGTGCCGGATCGTGCCGGCCTAGTGTCCCTTGACCCAGGCGACCCGCGGCCGTCGAGCGATCCATTCGATAAAGAACGCCTCAACATAGAAGTACGAGTTGACCCACATCGTGATCAAGTACGCGGGGAAGTTCCGCGCCGTTCTTCGCCATCCGATCACGGTGCCACCCGAGATGATGGGGAGCAGTAGGAACAAGGCGAACATCGCCAGCAGCGGAACCGGGAAGTTTCGCGTCACCGCCGCCACGACCAGAGACACGGCAAGAATCGGAACGGTGATCACGTCCCAGAGCGAAGCGACGACGATCAGCGCAAGGCCGGGCTTGTGCCGCACCCGCGTGCGGTGAGTGCCGACGGTCTGATAGAAGCCGCTCGCCCACCGGCGCATCTGCGCCCGATACAGTTGCCACGTCGCCGGTTCGGCCGGATACGACATGGCCTTGGGTGTATACCCGGCCTTTCCTCCTTGCAATTGATACGCCCACGTCGCGTCGATGTCCTCTGCCAGCGTGCGAGCGGAGAAGCCGCCCAGCCGGCGAAGCACCGATGTGCGAAACATCGAGATGCAGCCGGACATCACCACCAGCGTGCCGAGCGCCTGCTGCACCGGCTTGTGGATGCGAATCGCCATGGAGTACTCGACCGCGCGCCCCCGGGACCAGATCCCCTGCTGCAGCAGGGGCAGGCATGCGCCGCTTGTCGCATCGATTCCGCGGCGCAAGTCGTCGGACAGGTGCTCGATCGCCTCCGGATGAAGTTGTGTGTCGGCGTCTAAGACCATGACCGCCTCGGTGCGAACGTAAGGGAGCCCGCAGTTACTGGCGATCGCCTTGCTCCCCTGCGGCGCATCCGGCCGGATCACCCGTGCGCCGTGCGCCCGCGCGATGTCGCCGGTGCCGTCACCGGACCCGTCGTCCACAACCAGCACCTCGTCCGGCGCAACCGTCTGCGCCTGGATCGCGCGGAGGGTATCGCCCAGGTACGCGGCCTCGTTGTTGGCCGGGATCAGCACCGTGATCGTCGGACGCTCCAGATGTGGAGCCCCGGACGGTTTGGCAAGGGCCCGCCGGAGCGCGTGAAGCTGCGCACCGGTTTGGCGAATCCGAGCAATCTCCGCCGGCGCCCCCGTCAGCCATCCGTCACGCACCAGCCACCTGAGAAGCCGCGCGCTGACGACGACACCCGATCCGGCGGCAATCGTCGCTCTCGGGAACGCGCGCAAACGGATGGCGGTCGCGGCGGCGGCGTGACGCGTGGGAATGACCAACCCGTCTTGGGCGCCCAGCCGGATCATCGCCCGCTTCATCGCGCCGCGGCGCAGGATCGTGCCGGAACGCAGCAACACGACGGGCATGTCGCCTCGCTCGGACTCGGTTGACCGGGAAAGGAAATCCAGCGCCGCCGCGGCGCCGGGCCACGGATCCAGGATGAATGATTCAGCCAAGCCGGCAACCGCCGTCGATTCGGCGATCGAGGGAACCGCGCACCACACGCGGCCGGCTCCGGTCGCGATCACGGTGTCGCGAAGCACTTCGCTTCCCGCTCCTCCGGCGACCAGCGCTCCGAACGCTTTTGGGGACGCCGAAGCGGAAAGACTTGCCGCAGCCATTACGGCAGCGCGATCTGGCGGAGGCGAGGCCGGTCGCCGGCCGTCTGAAGCGTCGCGACATCGCGCTCCAGGCGCATGATCGTGTCGGCCAGCGAGGGAGAAATCGGTGCGGAGCGGACGGCCTCTAGTTCGGCGTTCAGCAGCGCGGTTTCGTTCTCCAGTCGCGCAAGCTCGGCTGCCGCGGACTGGAGGAGCTTTTCGACTTCTCCCCGGTCGTAGCCTCCGGCACGCCGCCGCAACTGCGACTGCATCAGGGCGGAGCGAACACCCGCCGACGCCGGCTGCCGCCGCGTGCGGCGAACCGATGCCAGCAGCTGTTCTCGTTGAGTGCGCTCGTGCCCCAACTCTTCTTCCAGATTGGCAAAGGATGCCTCAACGAGCTTGAGCCAAGCCTTCACGGCTGCGGGGTCCAGCCCTTTGCGTGCCCGGGGAAAGTCGTGCGCGCTGATTTCGGCGGAATGCACCCGCGCTGTAGCCGGGTCCAGGTCTGATGTTGGCATCTGAGCGTCGGTCATCGACCCATAATTGCCTGGCAAGCGCCGCCTCGATATAGCCCGTCGTGACTCTTTTCCAGATCATGAGTAGTCCGATTGCCCCGGTGCGCCGGCGGTCTGGAGTCACGTGCGCGCTGCGGGCGCGGGCCCTCTACGATGCGTTGAGATGAGGGAGAGCGCCCTGCTGCGGCAACAGCGAGCCCGAGAGATCGTCCGCCGGCTGGCGCGGGCATATCCGACGGGGCACCCGGCACGGCCGGACACGTCCTTGGTGGGCGCGTCGGTCACCGATCCCCTTGAAGAGCTGATCTTCACGTTGCTTTCCCAGCACACATCGGACTTGAACCGCGATCGGGCTTGGGTGTCGCTGCGGGCGAAGTTCCCAACCTGGAATGCCGTCGCGGCCGCGCCGGAGCGTCGTATCGCGGACGCGATCCGCATGGGCGGGCTGGCGGACTCGAAGGCGCCGCGCATCAAAGCTGTGCTGCAAGAGATCAAGCGCCGGGAGGGAATGCACTCGCTGGATTCGCTTGCAGTCTTGAGCGACGAAGCGGTACGCGAGTACCTGACGACGCTGCCCGGTGTCGGACCGAAGACGGCCGCATGCGTGCTGGCGTTTGCGATGGGGCGGCCGGTGCTTCCCGTGGACACGCATGTGCACCGCCTGGCGCTTCGGCTGGGACTGGTCCCGTCCAAGGCCTCCGCAGAGGCGACGCAGCCGGCGCTGGAAGCGCTGGTCGCGCCTCGGCAGCGCGTGCCGACCCATGTCCGGATGATCGCGCACGGACGCACCACATGCACGGCACAACGGCCCGTCTGCAGCGCCTGCGCTCTGGCAAGCGTCTGCCCAAGCGCCGGTCGCGCGGCGGGACACCGATAGCATGCGTGGTATGCGCCGCGCGCAAGCCGGATACGTCGAGTTGATTCTGCTGGGTGTGCTGTGGGGATCGATCGGCGTGATCGTCAAGGACGTGCGCGTTGGCTCGCCGGCGATCGCAGCTTTTCGTACGGGCATCGGCTGCTTGGTGGTTGTTGGGTATCAGGCCCTGCGCGGCCGTCTGGGCGAGCTGCGACTTCGCCAGCTTCGGGGTCTGCTGGTGTTCGACGGGCTGCTGCTAGGGCTGCACTGGGTTCTGATGTTCGAAGCGTTCAAGCGCCTGTCGATCGCCACCGCCATTCTGATCGTGTTCGTCGGGCCGGTCTTCGTGGCCGCAGGAGCAGGTCGCATCCTTGGCGAGCGCGTCGAGCGCCGCACGATCGCAAGCCTGGCGTTGTCTTTGGGAGGGATGGCCTTGATCGCCGCGCCGGCATGGCGTGTCCAGGATCCGCTGGGCGTGGCGTTCGCGCGGGCCAGCGCGCTGGGCTTTGCCGGTTTGCTGCTGGCCGGCAAACGGCTGACGACGGTGTACCGGCCGCCGGCGATTCTTGCGTGGCAGCTTGGCATTGGAACGCTTGCCGTTCTGCCGCTGGCCGCGACCACGAACCTTGGTGGCCTGGGCGATGCGATGCCCGCGCTGATTGCCCTGGGCGCGCTGCACACGGCGATCGCGGGGTTCGTGTACTTCGGTGCGCTCACGGTGGTCAAGGCGCAGCACGTCGGCGTTCTGACCTATCTGGAACCGGCGACGGCAGTCGTATACGCCTGGATCTTCAGCAATGAAACGCCGACGATCGCAACGCTGGCGGGTGGCTTGCTGATCCTTGCGGGGGGATTGAACATCGTGCTGGCGCGACCGGGAACGGCGGGATCCCCGGAAGAGCCGGTGGCGCCGGGACCCGATATCACGGCATCATTACGGCCGTGATACCCCTTCCGGTCATCCTGGCGGAGCTGATCACGGCTCTCGGCGCCGCGCTGCTGCTGGCCAACGTGTGGGCGCTGCTGCGGCCGCGGTTCGATTCCGAGGCCACGCCGATCAAGGCCCGAGGACGCGTGCTGGTCAACATCATGATCGGCGCCGTCGTCGCCGTCTGGGGCTTCGCCTCGTTCATCACCAGGATCTGAAGCACCACGCTTGCTGCTGGAACGGGCGGGAGAAGCGCTTGCGCGTGGGGCGAAGCCATTCGGAGCCGACCGCCTGGGCCTCGAGCTTGTGATACACGGGCCGGCAGACTCACCCTCGGACGCGACGAGCTACCTCGGCGGCATCGGGGATGTCCTGCAAGACAGGAGTCGCCGGGGATCGTCGGAACATCTCGGCGCCCTCGCAGCGGTGCGGTTGTTCAAGGACGATGGTCAGATCCGCGAGGTCATCTGCCGCGAAGAGCGTGCACAGGAGCCGAAGTGTCAGGTTCGAATATGGCGGCGCGACGACGGTCGAGCATGAAGGGCGGATCCACTGAACCCGCGCGCGGTGCGTGGCACATTCACCGTCAGATCTAGTTCAATCAGGACACGGAAGTCCGCAGCATTACACCGTGGCGGGGAGTTTCCCGGGCCAACCGGTAGGCCGCGATGAGCACGCGAGCGATCGGTATCTCGTCGATTCGATTTTCGGCCGCCAACGCTTCGAGACGCCGCTCGAGTTTCGGCCAGAGCTCTTCGGCTAGCAAGGGCTTTCCCGGCTTCGATCCCCCACCACGTTTCCAAAGAAGAGAAACGTCTGGGTTAGCTGATCTTCGCAGCGATCGAACATGTGCCGCCAGAACATTCGGCCTGCTTGCGCCGAGCCGCCGGTTGATGCGATTGATAGCCTGCGCGATTTCCCCATCTTTGAAATGAGCAAACTCGAATGTCTGATCCCACGCGTCAACATGAACGAGCGCTTTGAGATCCTCAAGCACGACGCTGTTGCGAAGGTCCAAGGGAAGGGCATTGAGGAGAATGTCCACCCATCGCTGTTTCTGAACCTCGCGGTCCTCGGGCGTGGTAAATCGGTGCTCGGGATCGAAGGCAACGACGAATCGAGTGGGCGGGCGCACAAGTCGAACGCCGTTCCCTAGCGGCTCACCAACGTGAGGTGCAGCCACGTACTCGGCAAGCAAGTCAAGATTGCGATGGACGCCGCCGGCTTCGATCAGCTGAATGAAGTTCCTGCGCCGCGGAATTCGGAGGAACTCCATTACCTTCGGGACGATCGTCATCTCGGTCTCCCCTTCCAGCACGAGAACGACTCCAGGATGGGGAGAGAGCCCGAAGTCCATTAGAACTGCATCGAGCTTCGAGCTGTCAGCCCGTAACCGAACATCGAGAGGATGAAGGACGCGGCCATCAGGCCGCTCAAGTGGAGGAGCCGCTCCATGATCGGCTAAGTCGTCGTAAAACCTCAGCAAGATCTCGGCAGCGACTCGATAGTCCAAGGCGAGCAGGCCGTCCCCTTCCAGCTTCTCCAGCCTTTCGAAGCGGATCATCGGGATCAGTTCGTGCCAGTTCTTTAGAGGATCGAAGAAACGAGTCTTCATGAGCAGATTCTCGGCCGTCTCACGGATCCACGCGGGTTGAACATCTAGCCCGGATCTTTCATTAGCGAGTTGACCTTCTTAAAGGGAAATGCCCTCCGGGGCTGAGAAACTGCGGGTGTCGAAGCCACGCTTTCTCTATCCGAGGAGGGCACCTTGCAGGTGAAGCCTAAC
>JBKKBA010000581.1:0-3619 GCA_046714275.1 Actinomycetota bacterium | reverse complement strand
GGCGACGCGTTCACACCTGAGCTTCGCGAGCAGGAGCAGCGCCAGCGCGACGCGCTCCAGAAGTAGATCTCTAACGGCGCCGCACCCTGGCAAAGGGGTGCGGCGCCCTCTTCTTTTGCAACCGGTCGCGCGAGGTGGTGTGATCGGTCGTCGTGACCCCCACCGATGCCCATCGCGCGATAGACGCAGTCTGGAGAATCGAGGCACCGCGGCTCATCGCAGGGCTTGCGCGCCTGGTACGGGACGTCGGCCTTGCGGAAGACTGCGCGCAGGACGCTCTCGTCGCGGCACTTCAGCAATGGCCGGACGCGGGCGTCCCCGACAATCCCGGCGCCTGGTTGATGTCGGTCGGCAAGCGTCGCGCGATCGAAGTGATCCGGCGCGCCAACGTGCTCGAGCGCAAGCACGAAGAGATCGGCCGTGAGATGGAATCCGTCGGCGACGCGTCCACGGCCGACCTTGACGCGGTGATCGAGGAAGATGTCGGCGACGATCTGCTTCGACTTCTGTTCATCTCGTGTCATCCCGTTCTCTCGCAGGAAGCGCGCGTGGCGCTGACGCTTCGTCTGCTCGGCGGCCTCACGACCGACGAGATCGCCCGCGCCTTCTTCGTGCCGGAGCCGACCGTCGCGCAGAGAATCGTCCGCGCGAAACGGACGCTTGCCGATGCCCACGTTCCTTTCGAGGTGCCGCCCGCCGCCGATCGCGCCGAGCGGCTCGACTCAGTCCTGGAGGTCATCTACCTCATCTTCAATGAGAGCTACGCGGCAACGGCCGGCGACGACCTGATAAGGCCGGCGCTGTGCGAGGACGCCCTCCGCCTGGGACGCGTCCTTGCCGCGCTCATGCCCAACGAACCGGAAGTGCACGGACTCGTCGGCTTGATGGAATTCCAGGCGTCGCGATCTCGCGCGCGCGTCGGGCCGGCGGGGGAACCCGTCTTGCTGCTGGATCAAGATCGTGCGCGGTGGGATCAGCTACTGATTCGCCGCGGCACGGCGGCGCTGGAGCGCGCCGAAGCGCTGGGCGGTGGCGGGGGTTCGTACGCGCTGCAAGCCGCCATCGCCGCGTGCCATGCCACCGCGCGGACCGGCGATGAGACCGACTGGCAGCGAATTGCGGCGCTGTACGGTGCGCTCGCGCAGATCGCGCCGTCGCCCGTCGTCGAGTTAAACCGAGCAGTCGCCGTCGCGATGGCGTTCGGTCCCGCCGCGGGGCTTGAGCTCGCCGACGCGCTGACGGCCGAGCCGTCGCTTGCCGGCTATCACCTGCTGCCAAGCGTCCGCGGCGACTTTCTCGCGAAGCTCGGTCGCTTCGACGAGGCGCGCGACGAGTTCGAAACGCGCCGCAAAGCTGACCCGCAACGCGCGCGAGCGCGATCTGCTCCTGCGACGCGCTTCCGAATGCGCTGCTTCGTAGCCTCACCTAAGGCAAGCGGGTCATCGAACGAAGCATTCGTGTGCGGGGCGGCCGGGCGCGGAGTAGGCGCCACCATTCGGATCCCGTCCGTCCTTACACCATGCACCAGACTGATCGAAGCGGAACCAGCCGTGCAGAAGCAGGGCATGGTTGTTGTCGTGGTCGCCGTCGATGTACACGCACTCGCAGTCCTGCTGTGCTCCCGCGCGTCCTTCCACCGGGAACGCCGTTCCACCTTCGTTGCAAATCTCGGCGCCGGATGCGGAAGCCGAGACGATGATGAGTCCGGTGTTGGTGCCCGGTCCGCATCGCACCTGGTTGCCCGCCGTCTCGCACGAGCCCGAGCCGTTCGGGGGAGTGCCGTCGGGGCCGCAATCGGCGGCCTGCGCGGTGCCGAAGCTCGATAGCAACCCTGCGACAGCGAGCCCTGCGACCAGCAATTTGAAACGTCTCATCTGACCTCCTTTGCCCAAGAGAACCATTCGCCGCGCAAACGGGTCCTCCTGCCTACGCGGCTCGAAATGCCAGACAGAGCCTCGCGCGGCACGGCAAGGGAAACATGGTCTTTGTTTGCCGCGGGAAGCGCGCGGTACAGCTCTGTGCCTTTCGCGTCCACGACGACCATCTCGCCCATTCGGACGGCGCGGTCGCCTTTGCTCCAGCGCAGCTCTGCCCCGTCGCGTTTTGCCGGACCGGCGAGCGCGCCTCCGACCCCGGCCTCGATCGTGATGTCGTCGCTCGGAGCGGTGCTCAAGTGGTGCTCGACCGCCTCGATCGCCGTCCCGAAGTCGGGTCCGTTCGCGTTGGTCGTCGTAGCCCCGGGGGCGGGCTTTGCTCCGATTACGCCCGTCCGCGCCCCCGCCGGAAGGACGGTCAGGACGTTCTCTGCCACCGCTACGGCAGGGTCACGTCCGCGCCCCAAAGAATCACATCCGCGTTACCGACACATCGATCGATGTGGAACGCGTAGTCGCCCGGGACTCCGCCGACGGTGGGGCCGGCGAAAAACGCTCCGCCTTTCCGGTGTCCATTCGGGGTGTCGTAGGAAAATTCGCACGGGACGCTCGACAGGACGTCGAATCCACCCCACAGGCTGCTGCCGATCGATTCCCGGACGTTTCCGCCCATCGCGATCGACGCATTCGCCCGCACGTTTGCCGTACCGGCGAAGTCTTTCCATCCGTAGGCGAACGTCCGGTTTCCCGAAGTGTGGCCTAGCACTTGGACGCCGGCATCGCCGACGACCCATGCCGAGCCATCGACGCCGTGCTTGTTCGCCGATATCAGAAGGACGGTGTACTCGCCGGTCTGCGGCGCTACCTCCGAGAGCGTCACCTGCCAGAACCCATCGTTCGTTGCCGACGGCTCGCTCTTCACTAATGGGCCGGTCACGGCAGTCTCGACGTGCATGCGTTGAGAGCCCATGACGAAGGTTGCGCCGAAGAGTGTGCGATCCGGGTAGATCAGGTACGCCCCTTGCGCCCATTCCTCTGCTCCCGACTGCGCCCAAATCGCTGCCTTGAACGCATTTCCCTGCTCGGCGAAGATCTTGAACGCAACCCAGTGGTGGCCTTCGAAGGGCACGTAAGCCTTGATCGTGTCCGCCGACGCCGGCCTGATTGACAGAGACACTAAAAGGAAGACGGCTGCAAGGATTGATCGCGAGCGACTCATGGCATCACCACGTCCGCCCCCCACGTTCGAACTTCCGGCGAGATCCAGTCGACGCACTTGTCCAGGCTCAGTGTGTATGACCCGGCCCGTGTGCCATCGAAGATCGCGTACCAGCCGCTGCGGGGATGGACCAGTTCCCCCTCTGGAGCTTCAAGCGTCGGCTCGCATTGCCGACTCATGTCGATAAGGAACACCGCGAACAATTGCCCCGTAATGCGGTAGGTCATCGCTGCTTTGACAATTGCCGCCGCGCCGACGACTGCCGACGCCACGACGGTCGCGGTGCCGCCGAAATCGTCTTCGCGGTCGTGGAATGTCGTGGTGCCAGACGTCTGGGCGATGAGTGATATCCCTTCGCTTCCCGCCAGAGATGCCGTCCACGACCGCCCGTGCCTGGATGTTGCGACGAACACGACGACGTAATCTCCCGGAGGCAGCAGCGGCAATTCGCCATTGATAATCGATCTCTCAGAGGTCTGGTCGCTGCTGAAGTTGTGAACAATCACGCCGGTAGGGTCTGTAGACA
>JBKKBA010000580.1:0-11300 GCA_046714275.1 Actinomycetota bacterium | reverse complement strand
CAACAAGTCGCCGTCCAGATCGCCAACGGATTGGAAGACATCGTTCCATCCGCGAGTGATCGTTGCGCTACTCGACATCTGGCCATCGGATCCTCGAACGACGGCCAGTTTCGCTGCGGCGAGCGAGCGCGGGTAGAGGCCGACGCCCATGGCCATGGCGACCAGAACATCGGTCGCGCCGCCCGGTACGTAGCGGCCGGTACCGACAACGGAG
Source organism: Actinomycetota bacterium (assembly GCA_046714275.1). GTDB lineage: Bacteria > Actinomycetota > AC-67 > AC-67 > AC-67 > JBKKBA01. The sequence goes on along the minus strand of JBKKBA010000580.1, from coordinate 11,086 downwards.
GCGATCGGGATGCTGTGCTGCCATGCGATCGAGCCGTCGGCCCGTATCGCCTGCAGCGTCGAGACGGGCGGCGCGAGTTCGGAGGACGTCTCGGCTTGCATCAGCACGCCGAGCCGCCCCTCGCCGAAGCTCATCGGCATGATCCAACCGTCCGTTGCCGGGATATCGCGCGACCACAGGTTCTTGCCGTCGAAACCGCGGCGCACCCGGACGCGAAGCTTGCTCTCGAACCACGTCAGCGCGGCGATATCGGAGAGCGAGTCGTCGTCCAGATCGCCGACTCCGATCACCGACTCAGTGTCGGGGCACATTGCCTGTGGGCAGGGCGCAGCGACGCTGCCCGGGGGGGAAGATAAGGGCGTCGAGGGCGCCGACGTCGGAGCGACGGGCCGGTCAACGCGCACCGGGCCTGGGGACCAGGCGCGTGCCGAACCCAAGCCGATGACAAGCACAAGACAAGAGAGCGCGCAGCAAGAGAGTTTTGTACGCATGCATAAGGATTCTCTGCCTGGTGTGCCGCTCCTGGAAGGTCGCGTCGCGCAAGTCGGAACCTTCCGGCGATCCGGCAGAGGCTGACGATCCATCGAACAGCCGTCGCGCTGCCGGCTCATCTGCCCGGCCGGCCTCAGATCAGAGAGGCTGCGTCTGCGTCACGAAGGAGCGATAGCGGCCAAACCAGACAACTCCTACTCCGAATGGGGGGTTCTTGTTGCCGGGCTAAGGGGGCCACGGCTTGCTGCCGAATCCCATAGGAGTCGCCGGTATCGACATTTCCCGCGTCGGAGCATCGGGAGGAGCATCGGGAGGAAGCGAACTTCAATGGAGCCAGGCAGCGATATCGTCGCAAACGATGCCCGATCTGAGTGGGCCCCTCGCATTGTTATCGCGGGGAACGAGCAGTTCGAGAGCGAGATGCTGCGCCGCGCGCTGGAGCGATCCGGCTACCGCGTCGAGGCTGCCGCAGACGCCGACGCCGCCGTGCTTGCACTTCTTTCAGTCCCGCCGGACGCGTTCGTGGTCTCCGAGAATCTCCCGTCGTTTCATCGAGCCGCCCTGACGTCGTGGCTGCGGCGCACCCCCGGGCTGGCGCATCTGCCGGTCGTGATTCTCTGCGGTCACGGCGACGCGGAGCATGCCATACGCGAATACGACGCCGGCGCGGACCTCGTCGTGTTCAAGCCGCTCGACGTTGACTTGCTGGGCCGGAAGCTTGCGGCGCTCGTGCGGCGCACTGCCCCGGCGAACGGCGTACACGTGCGCGGGTAGCCGATGCGCAGTGATCGTTCCGTCCGGAGTCTTCCGGGGGCGGTATACATCGCCGGCGCATACGCGCTATTCCTGGGGCTTCCCGTGGTCGTGTTCGTTATCCTTGGCCGGGGTGTCCCTTGGACGCTGACCGTCCTGCACTATGCGGTCGCGACGGCTTTCGCCTTGACATCGCTGATGATGATCATCGAGGCGCGCGTCGCGCTCCCTCGACGCCGCGCACCGGTCGCTCACGACGACGCGCTCGCCGGCCTGCCGTTTGTGACCGTGATCGTGTCGGCGTACCTTCCGAACGAACAGGAGCTGATCCAAGAGACGGTCCTTCGCCTTGCCACGCAGATGCGCATCCCCAGCTACAAGCTCCAGATCATCCTGGCCTATAACACCCCCGACGACCTGCCGGTCGAAGTGGCACTTGAGTCATTCGGCAAGCTCAACGCCTCGTTCCTTCCGCTTCGCGTCATGGGAAGCCGCAGCAAAGCCGAGAACATCCTGGCTGCGCTTCCCCACGTGCGCGGAGAAATGACGGTGCTCCTAGATGCGGACCATCACCCGCATCCGGATGTCTTCGAGCGCGCGTGGCGGTGGATCAATGCCGGCTACGACGTCGTGCAGGGCCGCTGCGTCGTCCGCAACCAGAAGCAGAACCTGATGACGCGGATCATTTCGATTGAGTTCGAGCAGATCTACGCCGTCTCGCACGCCGGCCGATCGTTGTCGGTTGACACGGCGCTCTTCGGGGGCACGAACGGCTACTGGCGCACGTCGGTGCTAAAGAAGGTTGGTATGGATGCCCGGATGCTCACCGAAGACATCGACTCCAGCATTCGCGCGATGCTGGCCGGTTACCGCCTTATCCACGACCGTTCGGTGATCTCGACCGAGCTGGCGACACCGACCATCAAGAGCTGGTGGTCTCAGCGGTTGCGCTGGTCACAAGGGTGGTTCCAGGTGACGCTGCGGCATCAGGCATCGATCTGGCGCTCGACGCACCTGTCGTTCCGGACGAAGGCCTACTGGACGTACATGCTTGGATGGCGCGAACTCTTCCCGCTGGTCTCGCTGCAGGTGTTTTCACTGATGATCGCCGCAGTCTTTCTGGACCGGCCCATCGATTGGGTAAAGAACTGGTATCTGGCCGGCACAACCGTGTTCACGCTGGCGGCCGGTCCGATCACGGCGATCGCGACGTACCGCGTCGCGCTCTGGCGTACCAAGCAGCGTCTGAAGCCGTGGTTCTTCGTCTTCGCCGTGACAAACCTGTTCTACACGACACTGAAGAACGCGGTCGCGATGGTCGCAATCCTTCGCGAGCTTCGCGGCGAGGCCCAGTGGGTCGTCACCATGCGCCAGACGAACGAGTCCAAGGTCGGAGCGATCGCTGATGAAGTCGCGTAGCGTCGCGATCGCGCTTGCTCTTGCGGCCGGCGGGACGATGCTCGGCGGGCCGGCGCTCGCGGCTGAGCCCAGGCTCGTGAGCCCGTCGTCCGCGGAGGTCCGGCGCTTTCCGATCGAGCGTGCCGGTGCGATCGCGCTGACGCTGCGAGAGGCCCAGCCGCTGACGCGCTTTGACGTCGCCGTCCCGCACCGTTGGAGCGCCGCCGGCGTTTCCTTACAGTTGCGCTGGGTTGGCTCGTCACTGCTGCCGAAGGGGTCGACGCTGCGCGTTGCTCTTGAGGGACGTCCGTGGGCCGTCGCCGAACTCCGGCCCGGACCGGGCAGTCTTACTGTGGACACCGAGCCGATCCTGGCGCCCCGGCACCGGCTGGTGCTAGAGATTCACGTCACATTCGCCTCTCGGACGCCGGGTGGGGCGAGCTTCGTTCGGATCGACCGCACCTCGCCGGTTGCGCTGACGGGGGTGCCGGGCCCGGCGCCGCTGTTGTCGGACCTTCCCGGATCGCTGGTCGAGCGGGCCGGCGACGTCGTTCCGTCCCTTGTGGTGGCATTGCCGGCGTCCCCGTCGGCCCAGGCGATCGAGGCTGCATCCGTCGTCGCCGGCGCCGTGGCCCGGGAGACCGGTTTCCCAGGCACGACGGTGCGGACCACGATCGGCGCGACCGATCAGCAGCTTGGGCGGATGCGCGGTGCGCTCATTCGGATCGACGACGGCGACGCCGGGGACTCGATCCGGGTTCGCAGGCGTGTGAACGGCGAGACTGAACTAATCCTTGCGGGAACCGGGCGGCGGGTCATCGACGCGGCATGGGCCGTGGTTGTGCAGGCGCACGTGCTTGAGGGTGACCGCGTCGTCGTCGCCGGTTCGGTCAAACCCCCACCCGCGCCGCGAGCATCGAACGTCTACCGGTTTGCACCAACGGCCGCCGAAGGACCCGGTCCGATGGAGATCAGGCTGCCGTTCCGCGTTCCTACCGATCTGGTGGTCGAGCGCGCAAGCCTGCGGGTCGAGCTTGCCTTCGACATGCCGGCCGGCGGCCGGGTTTCGTTCCGAGCCAACGGGCGTGCCGTCGCTGCGAAGCGCCTGCCGGCGGAAGGCAAGGGTCGGACGTCGTTCACCGCTCAGTTGGAGCGTTCCGACGTTCGGCCCGGAGATAACACCATCGAAGTCATTGCAACGACATCTTCTGAGGGTGAAGAGCTGCTCGCGTCGCGCTTGGATGTCGTGCAGGGCTCGCGCGTCGAGATCCGATCGCATCCCAGGGTCCAGCCGGCCCTGGACTTCTGGCCGTTCCTGACGCCGGGTGACCCGTCGTGGTCGAAGACGGTCGTGTCGCTCCCGTCCGGCCCGTCGGCCGAGGAGATCGCCGCCGTTATCGCGATGCTCGCAGAGGCGGCTCGGTGGACTGCCCGGCCCCTGCGGTTTCATGTCGTGTTCGACGCGTCTGTATCTTCTGGTAAAAGCCTGGTCGCGCTCGTCCGCGACCCCGCCGCGGCCGCGTCCGTGGGCGCCGATGACGCGAGCCCGGGGATGCTGATGGTTCAGCGCCGCGGCGCGCGCACCGTCGTCGTCGCGGTCGGTCCGCGTGCCCTGGCTCCGCTCGGCTTCGGCTACTACGCCGGCCGTGTCAGGGGGAGCGCGATTGTTGTCGACGCGCGCGGCATGCCGCACCTTGTCGCGACCGCGCCGCGGGAACCCATCCCGGGGAGCCGCTGGTGGCTTCCGCTGGGCGTCGTCGTCGCGCTGTTGCTGGTCGCTTTCGGCATTGGGTTTGGCCGCGCCAGGCGTCGAAGTGCTCTGGTGATCGAATTCGACGTTCCGGCCGCCGGTGCCGCTCCCATTCCCTCGTTTCGCGTCGGCGGCATGGCCACCCAGCCGTTGGACCGCGAGGCCGCCCTGGAAGACTGGCTGCACCTCAAGGAGCGACACGCCGACGGCGAGCCGTAGCGACCGGACTGCTTTGACCGGCTCCCTGAGACCCCTCCTCCCTCTCACAGGACCGGGTCTGAGTCGATCCAACCCTGCCTCTGCCGGCCTGGTCGGACACGCCAGTGCAGACGGGGCCGGGCGGTGGTAGTTTCGGCCCGTCGAAGCGTTACACGAGGGGAGGCTGACCATGTCCATCCGCATTGGGGACGAGGCTCCGGACTTTACGGTCGAGACGACCGAGGGCCAGATCCGATTCCACGAATGGATCGGGGACGATTGGGCGATCCTGTTCTCCCACCCGAAGGATTTCACGCCGGTTTGCACGACCGAGCTTGGCTATATGGCCGGTCTGCAGCCGGAGTTCGAACGGCGCAACACGAAGATCATCGGTCTGAGCGTCGACCCGGTTGCCGACCACCAGAAATGGATGGGAGACATCGAGGAGACCCAAGGCCACGCGGTCAAGTATCCGTTGATCGCAGACGCGAACCTGACGGTTGCCAAGCAGTACGACATGCTTCAGGCGGACGCGGCTCCCGGAGCACGCACGGCGGTTGACAACTCGACCGTACGCTCTGTTTTCGTGATCGGGCCGGACAAGAAAGTGAAAGCGATGATCGTCTACCCGATGAGCACCGGTCGGAACTTCGACGAAGTGGTGCGGTTGCTGGACTCCATCCAACTGACCGCACGGCACACGGTGGCCACGCCGGTGAACTGGAAGCCCGGTGACGACGTCATCATTCCCGTTGTGGTCTCGGACGAGGACGCCAAAAAGAAATACCCGGCTGGTTTCAAGACCATCAAGCCGTACCTGCGAACCGTCGCGCAGCCGGATTAGCTCAGATCCGGCGTGCTCCATGGTTCCACGCTTCGTGTTTACGCTGTTCTGGGCAACTCAGGAAGCACCTTTCATGAGCGCGTAGGCTTTGCGTCGTGACAGAGCCATCTGGTCCGGTTGTTCCTGCCCGGGCCGGGACTCTCCATCATGGCGCTCTCCGTGCGTTGGTATTCAACGTCGAAGGATTGGGATCCCCTCCAACATCCGATCGAAACGATCGACGACTGCATAGTCGCGCCGCTGACCCACCGGCGTCACGCCGTCGGCGCGTGACAGTCCGTGTTCTCCAACGACGCCCGGCACGCCGGTGGCGGACGGCTTCAGTGCCGCCGGGGCGTGATCGGGAATCGGCGCGGCGCCGGCATCCGTTCTCAAACCCTCGTCCGTCCCGGTTACAGAGATCCCAGCCTTCGCAGCCGCGGCTCGAACGATCCGGTATGCGCTGAGAGCAAGCCGATACGCGCCGAGGTAGTCGTGGTCCGCGAACGCCCGCGCGACCCGTCCGGCGATCGCGTCGGCTTCCAGCAGCCGTGGTCTAACCAAGGCGGCGTCGCCGTCGCGCAGGAGCGATGCCAGGATCTTGTTTGCGTTTGTCAGATACGTTGCCGCCATCCAGCGGTTCCGGTTATCCAGGTCGAACTGGCTGAACTCGTTGTTGACCGGCAGGTAGGTCATGATGGTATTACTTTCGTCACCCACCCACGCGAAGTGCAAGCGTCCGCCGGGTCCGAAGTCGATGCCTTCCTCGTAGTCGTAACCGTCGTGCGGATGGCTCATCCCAAAGTGATGACCGAACTCATGGATCAGAATGTCGGTCGCGCCGATTCGGCTCAATTGTGATGGCAGCGGGAACCAATGGACCATGCTCTGCGTGTCGTCGCGCTGGTTGTCGTCGGCATAGGCGAATCCATACGATAATGTGTCGTGGGGCACGAAGTAGGTGTGTGCGCCGACCTCATAGGTGCCGTTTGCGCGGTCGTCCAGCATGTCTGACGCATTCAGCGCATTGTGGAGGTAAAGGCTCTGCCAGTTGACGTACGGGCGACCGGTGTAGCACGACGTTGTGTAGCCCAGCGGCTCCCCAAACTTCTGCCAGCAAGTGTTGAACTCGGGATCTTCCCAGAACGGCAGGTCTTGCGAATCGATATCCACAGTGTTGAGCGGAAGCAGTTCCTGAACCTTGTTTCGGATCTCGTGCGGCTTGATATACAGAGAGGACGCGTCGACGTTCGGGTTCCCCTCGTAAGAGTTGAGGTCGAGCGAGATCTTGTCGGGGAGGGCCGGCGGCGCCAGCGCCGGAGGATAGATCGGCGAGGTCGTGAACAGCAGATCGATCGCGACGTAGCGCGCGACTTTCGCCAGGTCGGCGGTCAATGCCGACACCGCGCGGTAGCCGCCGGTTCGATATTCCCAGATCGGCGGCATGCGGTACTCCTCGATCCCGTCGTCGGTGAGATCCGGCGTGTCGACGTTCCAGTTGCTCGTCCAAGTCTCAGGCCCCGCCGACAGGTCGTAGAACCACACCCGCTCGGTCCGCACTCCCGGATCCTCTTCATCCCAAGGTGGTGTCCCACCCCACGCCATCATCGCCGCGAAGTCGCGGGCACCCGCGTCCAGGAAGCCGCCGGAAAACGCCTCGCCCTTCTTGCGGTAGACGTGGAAGCGGAAGTCTTTGCGTCCGTACCAATTGATGAAGAACACCGTGTTGCGTGTGGTATCGACTCCGGGCGGCGGATTCGCGCCAAGCCAGCGCTCGACCTTCGGCGCACTGATGTCCAGGTTGCTGGTGACGTTCAGTACGTTGTTCGTCTGATTGTTGTACGCGGTCTGAGCCGCCGTCAGCGGGACGGGCTTCCCGATGCGCTTGAGATAGTTGAAGAACGTGTTTTCGTACGGGGTATCGGTGAATGTTGTCCGGTAGTCGAATGTGTGGTCGATGCCCAGGTATTCGGGCTGGTTGTACCAGCCGCGCGAGCGAATGACCGGCTTGTATCGCTTCGGGAGCCCGGCCAGGAACTTCGCCTTGTCTACTTGACGCTCGCTGTAGCCGACGAACACGAAGTGAACCGGAACGCGTTCGCGAAGGTCGGCCATGCCGCCTGCAGAGAGGTGGCGGAACTCGGCCGCTGCTGTCGCGCGACGCGTGCCGTCGCCGGGCGTGAACTGGTACCGCACCTCTACCTGCGGCTGCGGGCTCGCCCAGTTGCAAGCGATAACGTTGACGCCCTGTCCTTTCCGGACGCGTGCGACTGCGCTTTCCTTAGCCTCCACGCCGACTAACTGCGCACCGGCGCTCCACGCCAGCCACTCATCGTTTGAAGCATCCATGAGGAAGACATCCCAATCACCGACGAATCCTTCGGCCGTCACCGTGAGGACACCGGTCAGCGGCGCCGACAGCTTCGTGGTCGTCATGTGCACGCCCTCGACGCCGCAGGCGGTGGCGCTGGGAACTTGGTAGCTCATGTTGGCCCAGGGCACACCTGTGGCCATAAACGAGCCAGACGCCGGTGCCACCTCGGAGCGCGCGGGAAGTGCAAGACTGAAAGCAAGAATAAGAACGATGGAAACCGTCGCCGACGGAGAGTTACGGATCGGTCGCATATGTCCACCCCCTGAACAGCGTGCGCTATCCCAAGAAACGATCGTCATGTGAAGTGGCGACTTCGGCCGCACGCAACAGAACGGTTCGATCACATTTCAGAGAGCCCCTGCTTGTTGGGCCCCTCGCCACCCCTGCATGCTACTCAATGTTCGCCCCAAGTGCCCGATGTGTTCTGTCGCGCAGACGACGCTTGCTGCGTGTCGAGCGTCACGGAGGCCGGCTGACGTGTCGGGGGTTACAGGGCGCGGTTCGGATCAGGCGGATCGCAGGTGCGTGATGACGGCTAGGACGCGGCGGTGGTAGTCGGTTGTGTCTTCAAGCTCAAGCTTCTTAAAGATCGACTTCACGTGTTTTTCGACCGTCTTGCCGCTGAGGAAAAGCTTCCGTGAGATTGCGGGGTTTGAATGTCCCTCGGCCATCAAGCCCAGCACTTCGCGTTCGCGCACCGTCAGGCCGCTCAGCGAACCTCTTTGCTCGGGCGCTTCGACCATCCCGCTGGCGACCACCGGATCGATGACGGATTCGCCTTGCGCAACGCGCTCGATCGCGTCCACCAGCTCGTCTAAGTCGCCGACGCTCTCGCGAAGCAGGTATCCAACGCGCCCCGCCTTCACCAGCTCGATGACCGCACCCGGCTCGAACCCTTGTGCCAACACGACCAACGGCAGGTCGGGATGCGCCGCCCGAAGCTGGCCGGCTGCATGCAGGCTTCGATCGGAGACGCCGTCGGCGCCGTGGAAATCCAGGATCACCAGATTGATATCCGACGCGTTTCTGGCCAGCAGGTTGACGTCCCCGACGACGTGCTCGACTTCGAACCCGCGCTCGACCAGCGTCCGAGCCAATGACTCGCGGTGAATCACCGAGTCCCCCCCGATGGCAATACGGATCGATGACGCCAGGGGGCCGCTGGCGTCGGACATCCGTCGAAACTCGTCCAGGACCATGCGGGTCAGCCTGGCGGGAAACACCGGCTCTCCGGCCACGACGCGCCGGATGGCGTCGGCAACCTCGCGGGCTCCGGAAGTCTTCAACAGGTACCCGCTGGCGCCCGCACGCACCGACGCTAGAACCGTAGAGCGCGCTTCAGACGAAGCCAGAACAAGAACCTTGATGTGTTTCCGCTGTGCCAGGATCTGCCGGGTGGCCTCGATACCATCCATGACCGGCAGGACCATGTCCATCAGGACCACATCGGGATTTGCTTTCAGGCCCTTCTCGACGGCCTCGGCGCCGTCCGACGCCTCTTCGACCACGACGCCGACGCCGGCTCGCTCGATGAGCAGGCGAAGCGTTGATCGCCACAAGGGATGATCATCGACCAGCATGATCGACAGCGGTGGCGCGGACTGCGGCACGTCCGTCTGCGGGGGGCCGTTCTTGGTCGCAGCGCGGGCTGTTGAACGTGACTCAGGGGCCGGCATGGGCGAAGTGTTGCATTGGCCGGTGCGCCGGGCAAGGCCCCGGCAGCAAAGATAGCCTCCCGACCCACTTTTTGGGGGCGTACCCCACGGGGGGGCGGCCGGATTTTGGGGGTCTCCCCCCAACGCCAAGTGGCTACTGTTCATGAGAAGATGGAGCAAGGAAGCGGGGGAGAGGACGGCGAACATTCCTATCATGGGTCGCATCGCGGGATGGACACGCATCGTGCTGGGCGCCGGCAACGTGCTGGCGCTTCTGATCGCCACGATGGCGGTCGCCGTCCGGGTCGGTGCCTGGGGAGTGGGTCCCGGGTTCGCGCTTCCCGCGCCGCTCGATTATTCGGGTCCACCCGCGGGCGAGATCGCCCCTCTGAGCGCTCCCTACGTCGCCGGCGTCCTGGGAGAGTATTCGCCCGCCGATGCGATTTCGGCGCTGTCGGGTTCCTCCGGCGGCAGCACGGCCCGACCCCGCCGCGAGCTTGATGTTGTCGATCACCCGGCGACGAACGACGATGTGGAATCGGCGTACCAGGTAAAGAGACTTCCGTTCGAGGCCCGAACCTCGACGCGCCAAGCGACGCGCCAATCGCAGGAGCCCGACGCATGCAGTCCCGCCGGCGGGAGCGTGTGGTACCGGTACCAGCCGGCACAAACCCAAGGTTTGGTGGCCAGCACGGCAGGAAGCGATTATGCGATCGCGCTGGGAGTGTTCAGCGGTTCGCTGGATCGCCTGAGCAACATCAACTGCGACACCGATGCGCGGGGAGCGGCTTCATCGACATTCCCGGCGGTGGCCGGCGTGACCTATTACTTTCAGATCACCGGACCGATTCAGGGGGGGCAACTGGTGTTCACGCTTTCCCCGGTGGCGACGACATCGCTGGTCTCGGGTGGTCCCGATTCGACCTCAGGGCCGGGCTACAGCGACCGGCCCGCTCTGTCTGCGGACGGAAGATACGTCGCGTTCTACGGCCGGTCGCCGAACCTTGATCCCAGATGTCCTTGTGAGGCGCAGGTCTATGTTCGGGACTTGGCGACCGGCAAGACCGTGCTGGCCAGCGAATCCACGGACGGGCGGATTGGCAACCACGTCAGCGTCGAGCCAGATATCTCGGCCGACGGTCGCTACGTGGTCTTCCATTCCCTCGCGACGAACTTGGTGCCCGGCGATACGAACGGCCTCTCCGATGTGTTTGTCCGCGACATGGTTGCGCGTCAAACCACGCGAGTATCGGTGACATCGAATGGCGGCCAGGCGAACGGGTTCTGGTCGCACATCTCGGCGACCGGCCGCTACGTTGTGTTTGCATCCGACGCCGAGGAACTGTCCGGCCCGCGGCTGCGATACCGGAAGGACATCTATCACCACGACCGCGTCACCGGCAGGACGAGAGTCGTCTCGGTGGCGTCCGACGGCACGGCTGCGAACGCCGACAGCACCTTTGCGGACCTATCTCCGGAGGGCCGGTACGTGATCTTCTGGTCCCGTGCTTCGAATCTGGTTCCCGGAGTGACCGGACCATACGACGATGCGATGAATCAGGTCGACTCCTATCACGGTCACATGTTCGTCAACGATCTTGTAACGTGAATGACGAAGGCAGAGTGCGTTGCCGAAGACGGAA
>JBKKBA010000579.1:0-2742 GCA_046714275.1 Actinomycetota bacterium | reverse complement strand
CCTCCGGACAGGCCAGCGCCGGCGTGTCGACGACGTCGGGCGAATCGGGGACGCAGACGATCACGGCGACCATCGATCCGGCCACGACCGACTGCGAGCGGCTGGCCCAGGATCCGGCGGGAGCCCCTGCGGGGGACTGCGACGCGTCGGATGCGATTGTGTGGGGCTCGTCGGCGACCACGATCACCGTGTCGGTGTTCCCCGCAATAGCCGTGTGGGGGACGAACTTCCAGATCCGCGGACAATTAATGTCGTCGGACCAGCCCGTAGCCGGACGGTTCGTCACCGTCGAGAAGCGTCCCGCCGGAATCGAGGACTGGTCCGCGGTCAACACCGCAGTCACCGACCAGGCCGGCCGGTACTCGGTCATCGACCGTCCCGACGTGAACTCGGACTATCGCGCTCGGTTCTCGGGCGACCCCGCCTACATCGGCTCGCTCAGCGGGCAGGTGCGCGGCAACGTCCGCGTCGGCGCGATCCTGAACGTTTCGCCGTCCAGCCTCTTCCGCGGTCGCGCGACGACCTTCACCGGACGGGTCCTCCCCGAGCATCCCGGACACATCGTGTATCTGCAGCAGCTAACCGGAACGGGTTGGCGCACGATCGCGTCCACGCGAACAAACGCGTCGTCCAGCTACACGTTCCGAGTCGTGAAGGCGTCGCCGGGCTGGCTGCTGTTCCGCACCGCCGTGCCCAGTGACTTCGATCACGCCTGGAACCTAAGCACCAACCGTCGCGTCGACTGGACTTAGTGCTCCAAAGCGCCGGCTTCGGCTTCGACTGGAGCTATGAGCGCCAGGATCCGCGCGCTCACGTCGGCGTCGAACATCGGCGGTGACGCCCAGTCGCGCTCCATCCGGCTGGCTTGTTCGGCAATAGCCAGCGCGATCGACGCCGGGTCTGATGGGCAGCGCTTCCCGGCGCCGGCAGCGCGAATCTCGCTGATCGGCGATGCCGGCGACACGACCAGGCACGGCACGCGCAGCAGGCATGCCTCAAGCTGCAAGTCAAACCCGTCGGTCAAAGCGACGGCGGCGTCTGCCAGCAGCGCCATCCGATCCAAGTAGGGCTTTCCCCGAACGTTGACGACGGGAAGCGGGTGGCCGGGTAGCACCGATTCATCAGCCACCGAAGCAACCACGTAGCCGCGGGATGAGAACCCATGCTCTGCCGCGGCATCCTTCGTCGCCAGCTTGTCGCGCGATCGCTCCAGGGTTTCGGCTTCCAGCGGGCCGGTCACCCAGATGCGGCGTACGTCGTACCGCGCGGCGGCAAGCGTAGTGGCGGCAAACTCCGTCGGAGCCAGCAACCCGGTGGCCAGCACGGCGATCAAGTCCTCGTCGTCGGGCGGTGATCCAATGTTGGTTGGGTCGGTGTTTTCAAATGCCCACCGCCCGGCGCCCGCATGCCAGAGCGGAATTCGTTGCTTCGCCGCGATCAGCGCGGCGGCCAGCCCCACCTCGTGCGCGCCGAACGCGACGATCGCATCGGCTCCACCATCCAGGATCTCGCGCTCTAGGCCCATCAAAGCCAGGCCCTCGCGCACGACGGGAGAGCCCTGACCCAGCAGCACCTGAACGTCGATCGGCTCGACCAGCGCCGCGTCGGCTCCGGCCGGCAACCCCGCCGCGATGACGCGGACATCCAGCTCGCGTTCGCGGGCGCCGGCGATCAGCGCCGAGGCTGCCGGATAGTCGGCCGCCGCTCCCAGCACGAAGGCGATCGTCATCGGGCAAGCTCCCGCACCAACGTGACCAACGCTTCCTTCTCACGGTTCCAATCGAATCGCTGCAGCGCGGCGGCGCGCGCCTTCGTGGCTCGACCGGCAGCGACGGCGGGATCCTTGTGCAGCTCCAGAAGCTTCTGACACAGATCCTCGACGCTTCCGGGTTCGACGAAGGTCAGCTCGCTCGGTCCGAAGAAATGTGTGACGCCTTCGGTGCGCGACACGATCACCGGAAGCTCGAACGCGCACCACTCCAGGATCTTGGTAGAGACGCTGAAGCGCATCAATGGGTCCAGCCGGTGCGGCTGGACGCCCACCCAGGCGCTGCCGACGATTGCGGGAATCTCGGGCAGCGGCACCGGCCCGTCGAACTGGATCCGCTCGGCAATACCCCGTTTGCGAGCCAAAGCTTGCAACCCCGGCACCAAGTCGCCGTCGCCGACCAGCCGCAGCCGGATGTTCGGGATCTGCGTGGACAACTGCGCTACCGCTTCCAGCGCCACATCGACGCCGTAGCGCGCGGCGATCGTTCCCGCGTACAGCACCGTTCGATCGTCGGGGTCCCGCAGGCTCCGATCGACAGGGGCCAAGAGCTTCAGGTCGGGGGCGTTCATGATGACCGCAGTTCGGGATTTCGCGACCCCCGTGCGCAGAAGCGCATCGCGCAGCGGTTGGTGCACGGTAACCATGCGACTGGCGAAGCGCAGGCTTAGCCGCTCCTCCGTCAGCAGCGCGCGATAGAGCTTGGAATCCGGGCTGAGGCCGTACTTGGACTGGAAGAACTCCGGCATCGGGTCCCGCACGTCCACGACCACCGGAGTCCCCATGAGCCGGGGCACGATCCCGGCGAACACCATGGCGTTTGGAATCGAAAGAATCCACACGACCCGGTAGCGGCGCTTCAGGTGCATCGCTGCGACCGCAACGGCTGCCACGACGATGAAGGTGGCGTACTCGAACAGGTAACGGACCTTGCCGCCGCGTTCGCGGCGTGTTGGAAGCCGCCGGATTCGAAC
>JBKKBA010000578.1:0-3561 GCA_046714275.1 Actinomycetota bacterium | reverse complement strand
GGCCGGTGCCGTTCTCGACAACGTTCAGCAGCATTCCGCGAAGCTGCGATGCGGTGTAGGCAGAGACGACACGCCGGGCGGGGCTCGGCACCGGTGCGACGACGCCGCCGACACGGACGACCAACCGCGGCGACATCCACACCCCGTCCCGCGCGACCGTGGTGTAGACGTTCACCATCTGCAGCGGTGTCACGGCGATGCCTTGCCCGATCGGGATCGTCGCGATCGAGGTTCCGGACCAGCGGCGCAGCGGAAGCGCGATTCCGGGCGATTCGCCGGGAAACTCGACGCCCGTCTTCTTGCCCAGGCCGAATCGCTCCAGCGCGTCGAACACCCGGGTCTTCCCCAACTTCATCGCCACCTGAATGGTGCCGACATTCGACGACCGGGCCAGCGCCTCGGCATAGGTGATCTTCCAGATTTCGTGCGGCTTGTAGTCTTCGAACGAAGAACTGGCGACTCGAATCGACGACGGAATGGTCAGCATGTCGGACGGCCGCATTACGCCGCCGTCCAGAGCGGCGGCGGCCGTGACCAGCTTGTTGACCGAACCCGGCTCGTAGGCGTCCTGCACGGCGCGATTGCGGGTCGTCTCGCCGGGCGCCCCGGCAAACTTCGACGGGTCAAAGGGCGGATGGTTGGCCATCGCCAGGATCTCGTTGGTCTGCGCATCCAGCACCAATGCCGTGCCGTCCTTCGCACCGGTCTTGCGAACCGCGTCCTCCAACGCCCGCTCGGCTTGGAACTGAACATCACGGTCAAGCGTCAGCACGATGTCGCGGCCCCGAACCGGCCGGCGGAGCGACCGCCGCCCGCCAGCGATCGGACGCCCTCGCGGATCTTGCTCGACGACCTCTTCACCCGGCGTTCCGGCCAGGATCTTTTCAAAACCTGCTTCGATGCCGCTCAGCCCTTGGTCGTCCAGCCCTACAAAACCGATCACCTGGCCCGCCAGCGTTCCCTGCGGATACACCCGTTTGGTCTCATCCAGCGTTCCGATGCCGGCCAGATCCATCGCCATCAAGCGCAGCGCGGGAGCGATATCCACCTTGCGAGCCAGGTAGACGAACCCGGTCTTCTTCACCAGCTTCGCTTGGTAGGTCTTGGCGTCGCCTCCGATCGCCTTGGCAACCGCCCGCGCCGTTCCCGCCGGATCCACGATGAAGCGCGGGTTCGCGTAGACGCCACGCGCCTCGACCGAGACCGCCAAGGGCACGCCGTTACGATCGTAGATGGCGCCCCGGCGCGCCGGCAGCTCTAGGCGGCGCACACGCTGCCGGGCACCCAGGTCCTCAAACGCGGATGCCTTGACGACCTGGAGTTGGACCAGCCGGCCGCCGATGGCAACCAGGACAAAGGTCATGGCCGCCAGAAGCGAAATCAAACGAAGCGCAGGCCTAGCGCCGCGACGAGCCACGGGGGCGGCCCTCTACCGTCCTCCCCGCGCGGGCGCGGGAGAGGCGGACGGGCGCGGGGCCGGCGCGCTCGAGGCCTTCGTGCGTGGCGTCTGCGACGACGCCGGGGTCGGTGATTCCGTTGGCGCTATGAAGGACGGGACGCTCTTCGAGCCGAACTCCGCGGGTTCCACGCCGGCGTCGGGCGCCGGAAGGAAAGCAATCGACGGCGGCGCGACCATTCCCAGTTGGCCGGCGCGCAGCAGGACGCGATCCAACGACGACAGCTTCGCGACTTCAACGTGCAATGCTTCCATCCGGTCCATCTTCTGTTCGATCCGGCGCGCGATCTCGGTCTGGCGAATCTGTGTCTGCCCGACCAGCGACTGAACGCTGACCAACCCGAAAAGGGCGACCGCAGTTGCCAGAGACGCGACCAGCACCGTGGACGCAGGGGGGCGCCGGGGCCGGTCGCCTGGGGCCTATCCGTTCGGGAAAACTGCTCATGCGGCCTTGCCTCCGGGACCCCCGGGGCCGTCGGAAGGCGCCGGTGGAGTCGCAAGGATCTCGGCGGCCCGCAAAAGAGCGGAGGACGCGCGCGGATTCTGCTCGACCTCCTCGTCCGACGGACGCAACGGCTTCCGCTTGATCATCCGCAGGCGAGGCGCTTCGCCGTCCGCCTGGTCGCGGAAGAACCGCTTGACGATGCGATCCTCCAGCGAGTGATACGAGATGGCGACCAAACGCCCGCCCGGGCGCGTGACGGTAAGCGCCTGCGGCAGGGACGACTGCAGTTGCTCCAACTCCTTGTTGACCTCGATCCGCAACCCCTGAAAGGTGCGGCGCGCCGGATGCGGCCCGCCCCGGCGCGCCGCTGAAGGCACCGCCGCGCGTATGACATCGACCAGCTCGAGGGTGGTCGACAGAGGGACGCGGCGGCGCCGGGCGACGATAAATTTTGCGATTCGTGCTGCCCATCGCTCTTCGCCATATACGCGAATCACACGGGTCAGCTCTTCTTCTGAATACGTATTGACGACATCTGCGGCCGTCAGGGGCTGTGATGGGTCCATGCGCATGTCAAGGGGAGCGTCGTGACGAAAGGCAAAGCCACGCGCTGCGTCGTCGACGTGCATGGACGAGATCCCAAGATCCCACAGCACGCCGCCGACCGGTCCCCAGTCCTGCGCCCCCACAATTTCCTCCAACTCGTCGAATGCACCTTGCACGATCCTGACCTGCCGGCCGAAGCGCTCCAGCCGTTGTTTCGCGATGTCGATCGCATGCGGATCGCGGTCGATGCCGATCAGCCGCCCGTGCGACCCCATGGCATCCAGCAGCAGTTCCGCATGTCCACCCGCTCCCAGTGTTGCGTCGACGATCGTCAATTCACCCGGCTGCGGCACCAGCAACTCCACCGCGGTGCCTGCAAGCACCGGGACGTGCATCGCGTCACTTCGTGCCCAGAAGGCGGACGGCCGCGAAGGCGATCCCGACGTACGCGCCCAGGCTTGTGGCCGTCAGCCCGAACAGCAGGAGAGAATCGACCAGCTCGCGAGTTGTTCCCGGACGCGTTCCGTCCGGCGCCACCGAAGCATTCACCGCGGCGCGTGCCGCCCTCTCCTGCTGCTGCATGATCATCACGTTCCCATCTCACGCCCGGCTGCCGTGCAGCCGGAGAAGTCTTGCCCACCGCCTAGACCGGCAGGTCCTGCTCTTCTGCAAGCGCGTCAAGCGCCTGGTCACGCTGCGGGTCCCAGATCTCGGCCGACACGATCTCGATCCGATCTCCTCGACCCAGGAACCACACGTCTCGCTCGATCCGCGCGTATTCGCGAAGCCGTTGCGGTATCGAGATGCGTCCTTGCGCGTCGGCCGCCTCGTCACTGGCCTCCGACGTGATTGCCAACTCCATCGACGCCGACAGCGTTCCGGCTTGCCGCGCCTGCTTCAGCTCTGATGCGAAGGCCGGCCAAGCGTCTTTGTCGACGACCAGAAGGTGCCGCTTGGCCCAAGGAGCGACCATGACCCCACCCGACAGGCGCGCACGGAACTTGGCGGGGAGGAAGGCCCGCCCTTTCGCGTCCAACGAATGTCGATACGAGCCGTAGTACACTCATGACCTCTACTTCTCAGCACTTTCCCGCTCCATAAACCACCGCTGATT
>JBKKBA010000577.1:0-4497 GCA_046714275.1 Actinomycetota bacterium | reverse complement strand
CGCAGGTGCTGGTTGGGTTCGGATTCGGCGGCGCGCTGCTGGCGATGTTCATGCGCGTCGGCGGCGGAATCTTCACCAAGGCGGCCGATGTCGGGGCCGACCTGGTCGGCAAGGTCGAGCAAGGGATCCCCGAGGACGACCCCCGCAACGCCGCCACGATTGCCGACAACGTCGGCGACAACGTCGGCGACTGTGCCGGCATGGCTGCCGACCTGTTCGAGTCCTACGAGGTCACGCTGGTCGCGTCCATCATCTTGGGCGCCGCCGCGTTTGCCGCTCGCGGTCCGGAGCTGGCGATTGTCGGCGTGATGTTCCCGCTGCTGGTCCGGGCCATCGGCGTCATCACCTCCATCATCGGTATCTACATGGTCAAGCCGCGCTCCGAGAGCGAGCACGGCATGAAGGCGATCAACCGGGGCTTCTTCGCCTCGGCCTTCATCTCGGCGGTCGCGGTGTACTTCGTCGCGAAGATCTACGTCAAGGACCTGCGCGTGTTCTGGGCCGTGGTCCTGGGCTTGGTTCTGTCGGGCGTGATTCAAGTCCTGACCGAGCACTACACGTCCACGACGCGAAAGCCGGTCAAGGAGATCGCCGAATCGTCGCTGACCGGCCCCGCTACGACGATTCTGTCGGGCTTCTCGGTCGGAATGGAATCCACGGTCTGGGCACTGATGGCCGTCGCCGGCACGATCATGGGCGCCTTCCTGCTGGGCGACAACATCGCCGAGCGCCTGTATTTCATCTCACTGACCGGCATGGGCATGCTCACCACGGTCGGCGTCATCGTGTCGATGGACACGTTCGGACCGGTGTCGGACAACGCGCACGGCATCGCCGAGATGTCGGGTGGGCTGGGCGAGCGAGCCGACGAGATCATGGCCGGCCTGGATGCCGTCGGGAACACGACGAAGGCCATCACCAAGGGCATGGCGATCGCAACGGCCGTCATCGCCGCCACGTCGCTGTTCGGCTCGTTCCGCGAAATCCTGCTGGAAAGCAACTCGTGGCCGGGGGGTATCCGCATCGACCGGCCCGACGTCCTGGTCGGCCTGCTGCTGGGCGGGGCGGTGGCATACCTGTTCGCGGGGCTTGCGGTGCGCGCCGTCGGCCGGGCCGCGGGCCAAGTCGTCATCGAGGTTCGCCGCCAGTTCCGGGACCATCCCGGGATCATGGACTACACCGAGAAGCCCGACTACGGCGCCGTCGTCGACATCTGCACCAAGACGTCGCTGCGCGAGCTGATGACGCCGGGGCTGCTGGCCATTCTCACACCGGTCATCATCGGTTTCGCCCTGCAGGAGGAGGCGCTGGGCGCGTTCCTGGCCGGCGTCATCCTGTCGGGACAGTTGCTGGCCGTCATGCTGTCCAACGCAGGCGGCGCATGGGACAACGCCAAGAAGCTGGTCGAAGAGGGCCACCACGGCGGCAAGGGGTCCGAGGCCCATAAGGCGACGGTCATCGGCGACACGGTCGGCGATCCGTTCAAGGACACCGCCGGTCCCGCGCTGAACCCGCTCATCAAGGTGATGAACCTGGTGGCGTTGCTGATCGTCCCGCTGGTGGTCAAGCACGGCGACAAGGCCGGCGTCCGGATCGCGGTTCCGGTGATCGGCACGCTGATCCTGGGACTTTCCATCGCGCAGTCGAAGCGCCGCAAGATCGACTTCATCTCCGAGCCGGCGATCACCGGCGCAGGGATGGCGACGACGTTCCCCTCGACGCCGGTCGCGATGGCCGCCCAGGACTTCCAGCCCACGCCGGTCGGCAGGGTCATCGATGAGGCGCTTGAGGAAGTCGGGCCTGGGAACGGCATGGAGGTTGCCAAGACGGCGGCCAAGCGCCGCGCGCCGGCCGCACGAAGCACGGCTTCTCGCAGCACGGCCGCACGTACCTCCGGCACTCGCGCTCGTAGCACGGGCAGCACCCGCGCCGGAACGTCTGCAACGCGGGCTGCGCCCGCCCGAAAGGCCGGGACGGCCGCGAAGAAGACGACGGCTTCTCGTCCGCGGACGCCGAAGCGGTAGGATTCAAAGCAAGTCGTTGCGAGCCGGGCGGTGACGCTCGGCTCGCAAGCGTTTTCAAGCCATGGGACTGCTGAATCGCTTGTTCGGGCGCCTCTCGGTAGACGAGGGCGGGCTTCGCGTCGCCGAGGTCGGCCGCTGGGCCAGAGAGATTCCCGGTGTGACTCCGATCGGGGAAACGCAGCCTCGCTCGGTCGTCAAGGTCGCCGGCGTCGTCGGCCGCCTGCGCATCCGCCCGCAGAAGGGCGTACCGGCGATCGAGGCGACGCTGGACGACGGGACCGGGACCTGCACGGCCGTCTGGCTGGGACGCCGATCGATCAAGGGGCTGACGCTGGGGCGCCGCATGGTCCTAAACGGCCGCCTTGCCGAGAAAGACGGCGACCTTCAGATCATGAACCCTATGTACGAGTTCGCCGATCAGCGCACGATCGAGGAGCGCCTGAAGCGGAAGGGTTGAGCGGCCCGGCAGAAAAGGGTCAGTTACCCAGGATCGTTTGACGCAACTGGTCTTCCGCTTCCCGGGTTGTGATCGCAATGATCTCGTCGCCCTCGCCCAAGGGTGTCTCCGGCTCGGGGATGATCACGTGGCCGTCCCGCACCACGGCGACCAAGGCGGCGTCGTGCGGCAGGCGAAGGTCGTAGACGTGCTTGCCGGTCAGATGAGTGTCCTTGGAAAGGGTCATCTCGACCAGACGCACCTTGCCGTGCTCCAGCCGGAACAGCTCGACTAGGTCTCCCACCGACACGGCCTCCTCCACCAGCGACGCCAGGATGTGCGGCGGGCTCATCGAGGTGTCCACACCCCACGATTCGTTGAACAGCCAGGCGTTCTTCGGGTGGTTGACGCGGGCGACCACGTGGGGGATGGCGAACTCCTGCTTGGCCAGCAACGAGATCACCAGGTTGTCCTCGTCGTCACCGGTGGCCGACACCATCACGTCGGCCTGGGCCGCGTCGGCCTTTTCCAGCACCCAGGGCTCGCAGGCGTCGCCGTGGATCCACGTCGCTTCCACCCCCGGCTTGGCCTTGGCGAATGCGTCGGAATTCTGCTCGATCACGACGACCTCGTGGTTCCGCTTGACCAGGTCCAGCGCCAGGTGTCTGCCGACGTTTCCGGCCCCCGCGATCAGCACTCGCATCAGTGATGCTCCTTACTGGCAAGCTTTTCCCGCAGAGCCTCGATTGCGTCGCGCCGCACGATCACGTGGGCGACATCACCCTCTTGGAAGGTGGCGTCCTGTGAGGGGATCGAGGCGCTGCCCATCCGATCCAGCGCGACGACCAGCGCTTTCCCCGGCTCGGCCAGCGTGGACATCCTCAGCCCCGCAAGCGACGACGGCACATCCAGGCGCAGCATGACCATCTCGCCATCGCCGATTGCCAGCTCGGCGTGCTCGATGCCGTGGAAGAGCAGGTCGTAGATCTCGGCGCTGGCCCACTGGACGGTCGCCACCGTGGGGATGCCAAGCTTCCGGTAGATCTCGGCCCGGCGAGGGTCGTAGATGCGGGCGACGACCTTCGGGACCTCGTAGTGCTCGCGCGCGATGCGGGCCGACACGATGTTGGAGTTGTCGCCGTTGGTGACCGCGACGAACGCGCCGGCATCGCGAATTCCCGCAGCCTCCAGGGTGTCCTGATCGAAGGCCATGCCGACCAGGGTGCGGCCGTCGAAGCCGGGCGGCAGCCGGTCGAAGGCGGTCGGGTTCTTGTCGATGACGGCGATGGTGTGCCCCTGCCGGGACAGCGCCACCGTCATCTCGGATCCAACACGGCCGCATCCTGCAATCACGACATGCATGGCGCAAAGACTACCCGCCCGCTCGCGCGGAGCAAATCCCGCTAGGAAAGATGGAAGGGGACTGATGTCACCACGACGTCGGGCTCGAAGATCAGCCGGGCCTTGATCGCAAGCGCGGTTTGATTGTGCATGGCTTGATGCCACCACTTGCGTACGACAAATTCGGGAAGCACGACGGTGACGATGGTCCCCGGACTTTCGGCTCGCAGCTCGCGGATGCGCCGAACCAGCGGTTTGCGAACTTCCCGGTACGGGGAGTCCAGGATTTCCAGGGGGACGTCGAAGGGCTGGCGGGACCAGTCTTCCATGATCTGCTCCGTGTCGGACTCGTCCACGGCGAAGGTGACGGCGCGGATGTCCGTCGGCCGAAGACCGACGGCGTACGCGACCGCCCGCAGCGAAGCGTTGTGGACGCTGGAAACCAGCACGATCGCCTCGTTGCGAGCGGGGGCGGGCGGTCGCAGGCCGGTCGGCCGGCGGTGATCCGTCTCGATGACAGGAACGTCGGTGACGACGACCTGTGGCTCGAACAACATTCCGGCTTTGAGCAGGAATCCCCGCCGGCGTCGCAGGAATTGGATCCACGACCGGCCGCGCAGGCGCTCCGGCAACAGCACGGTCAAGAACTCTTCCGGCGATCGTTCAACGGCGCGGACGAATCGACGGATCCCCCCG
>JBKKBA010000576.1:0-6501 GCA_046714275.1 Actinomycetota bacterium | reverse complement strand
TGTGCTTCAAAAGGGGTCACCCGGAGGCTACGAGGCGGGCATCATCAAGTCCGGAAAGCAGCAGGCCTCCGACAATGCCCTGACGGGTGATGAAAGCCGTCAGGTGCCCGCACTTGAGCTGGTTGTGTACAACGACAACCCGGCGCTTGGGAGCGCGCGCCAGTTGGTGCAGTTCGCGGCCGTGCGCGCGACATCGAACTACGGCATCAAGGTGATCGCCGAGGGTGAGCCGCCGCCACCGCCGATCATCGAGCCGGTCCCGGACCCGGGGCCGCCGGTTGTACCGGATCCGGTGACCACCATCATCGAGAAGCCAGTCCCCGGCCGGACGATCGTTCGCCGCGTCCCGGTGGTCGTGGGCGTGCCGGGCGGATATCGCCTGCTGCTGGCCAACCCCCGCGCCGCGGGCGGAATGGCTACTGTATGGCTGCTGCTGGTGTCACCGGTGATCATTTGGATGCGCCGCAGACAGCTCAGAACGCTCGGTTGAAGCCTAGGAGAAGAGCCCGACCATGAGCCCAGGAATTCGGAACGTCATCGCCGCGCTCGCGGCCTTCGCGGCGCTGTCGTTCGTGGCGATCCAGACTCCCGGCCAGCAAAAGAACGTCATCGGCGCCGGACAGTTCGCTCCGACGGATCAAGTGCTTGAGCCCGGCGAGGCGCTGCCGACCGACGGCAGCTTGCCATCGCAGGGCCCAGGCGTCGTGGGCCCCACCGGGCCGGGGAACGTGACCGGCAAGCCCAACGTGCCGGCATCCAAGTTCGAATGTGCCGCCGGCCGCAACGGCGGCAAGACCGCCAAGGGCGTCTCCGCCAGCGAGATCAAGGTCGCATCCACTCACGTCCAGTCCGGCATCGGCTCGTCGTTCCTGGGCTCGTCCAACATCGGAATGCGCGCCGTCGTGTCCAGCGTGAACTCAAAGGGCGGGATCTGCGGCCGGCAGCTGCGCCTCACCCTTGTGGACGACGGCTGGGACGCCGCGCGGGGCCAGACCTTCATCAAGAACTTCATCGCCGGCGATTACTTCGCGCTGCCGGTCGTTCCGTCCTCAGAGGGACTGACCGCGGCGATCCGAAACGGGGTCATTGACCGGGCGCAGATCCCCGTGGTCGGCACCGACGGCATGCTCAAGGAGCAGTACCAAACGCCATGGGTTTGGCCCATTGCTACGGCGACGGTGTCAACAATGCGCGCCATGGCGAACTACGCCTACCAAAAGCTAGGCGCTCGCAACTTCGGCATCGTGTACGACAACCAGTACAAGTTTGGGCGCGAGGGCGCGTCCGCCTATCGCTCGTACCTGCAAACCCTGCCCGGAGCAAAGGTTTCTGCCTATGTCGGCATTCAGCCCGGCCAGCCGTCCTACAGCGAGACAACCCAGTTCAACAGCAAGTGCGGCTCTACCAAGCGGTGTGACTTTGTCGCAATGCTTCTGGAGCCCGGCACCGCGACGTCGTGGATCAACAGCCAGGGCGTCGATGAGCAGGACAACAAGTACGGCTTCGGGACCAAGGGGACCGGCGGCGCGCAGCCGCTTTTCAACCGTGCCTTCGGCCGCGAGTGCGGAGCGCCTTGCTCTGGGATGACGCTGTGGACGGGCTACAACCCCCCGATCGGCGCGCTGCGAAACATCCCGGGCATCGCGAAGTACGAACGGGACGTCAGGGCCATCGACCGCGGCGTGGACGTGAACAATCAGTTCCTTGAGGGCGCCTACCTGGGCATGCAGTTCTTTGTCGAGGCACTGCAGAAGACCGGCGCCGAGTTGACGCGAGAGCGCCTGCGCGCAACGCTCGACTCGATGACGATGACCACCGATCTGGCCTCGTCGCTGACGTGGCGGCCGGGCAAGCATTTCGCGAACACCGCCGCTCGCGCCTTCCTGGTCGTCACGGCCTCCGGAAGCTTCAGAGACTTCCGCGACGCCGGAACCGGCTTTGTGCAGGATCCGCAGCCGGGCGTGTTCCCGAAGGACTGACGGTTTCGTGGGCGACATCCTCTCAGCACTTCCGCTTTCGCTGCCGTTGATCGCCGCGTATGCAATCTTCGCCATCGGCATCGTGGTTATCTTCCGTGCCTCCAAAGTACTCAACATCGCGCACGGGGCCATGGCGATGGTGCCGGCCTACCTGGTTTACGAGATGACCAAGCAGGGCTTGCCAATGGCGGCCGCCCTTCCGGCCGGCATCGTTCTGGGCGGACTCCTGGGAGTCTTCGTTGAGCGCGTGTTCGTCCGTCCCCTTCGTTCCGTGTCGGTCACGGCGCAGACAGTCGGCACCGTTGCGGCGCTGGGGCTGATGGTTGCCCTAGTGGGAAGGATCTGGGGCACCAACACCCTCACGGCGCCGTCGGTGTTCCCCGTCGGAAACATCCAGATCGGAACATCGACGCTGCGATTCGGACAACTGGGCCTGCTGATCGTCATGCTGGCCGTCACCGCGGGACTAACGGCCCTGCTCCAGTTCACCGATGTGGGTCTGGCGATGCGCGGCGCGGCCGACAACCGGCGTGCAGCCTCACTGATGGGCGTCGATCCGGATGTCGCCACAACCGGCGCGTGGGTGCTGGGTGGAGCAACCGCCGCCATCGCCGGCATCCTGCTGGCTTCGGTGACCAACCTGCAGCCGCTGACCCTTTCGCTGCAGGCAATTCCTGCCTTCGTCGCGGCATTGATCGGCGGCTTGGGAAGCTTGTACGGCGCGGTCGTCGGCGCTCTTATCGTCGGTTTGCTGACGGGCATCGTCCCCAACATCCCCGCCTTCGCCAGCATCAGCGGCATGCAACAACTGGTTCCTACCTTGCTGGCGTTCGTCGTCATGGCCATGCGAGGCGAGCGCTATGTCGCCTCCGACATCAGGAGCGAGCTGTGAGCACGGCCGCTCTGACGCCGAAGCGGCCGCGCCTGTGGAAGCTTCTGGTCTTTGGATTCCTGGTCGGCTTTCCGTACCTGCCGTTCACTCCCTTCTCGGTGCTCAGCAACGTCAACCATGCCGCGCATTACGCGATGGTGGGCATCTCGATCGTTGTGCTGACCGGCTGGGTCGGACAGATCTCGCTGGGTCACGCCGGCTTCGTCGGCTTGGGGGCGTACGCCACGGGCATGGCCGTCGGCGGGCTGGACATCGGCTTCCCGGTCTCGCTTCTGTGGGGGGCCCTAGCCGGGATGATCGGTGCGGTGGTGCTGGGTATCGTCGCGCTGCGTGTGCGCGGACTGTACCTTGCCGTCGCGACGCTGCTGTTCGCGTGGATGGCCGAGCAGTTCCTGTTCCGGAACGACTTCTTCGGCAAATACGCCACGATTAAGCCACAGGTGTCCGGCGTCGCCAACACTTTCCCCTACTTCGACTGGTCCGATTCTCGCGTCTACTTCTACATGGCATGGGCGGCCGTTCTCCTTGCCGTTTTCCTGATGTCAAACGTCCGGGATTCCAAGACCGGCCGCGCGTTCTTCGCCGTTCGTGGGTCCGAAGTCGCAGCGGCATCGCTTGCTATCGACGTCATCAAGACGAAGCTTGTGGCGTTCGCGATCTCGGGAGTGATCGCCGGCGCCGCCGGCGGGCTGTACATGGCCGAGCTGCAGACCGTCAGCCCCGATGCCTTCAAGGTTGACGAATCGCTGTTCTTCCTGGGCGTTGCCGTCGTCGGCGGCCTGGGCAGCTTGGGCGGATCGATCGCCGCCGGCCTGGTCTTCGCGATGCTGGACGAGGCTTTCCTGCGCCTTACCTTTCTGACCGGCTGGCTGGATGTCGTGGCCGCAGGCCTGCTGGCCGCGACGCTTCTGCTGTATCGCGGCGGCTTGGCGCAGATCCCCCAGGCGATTGGACCAAAGCTCAAGCCGCTTCGAAAACCGTTCGCCCCGCTCAACCGCGCGCTTGACCGAGCGTGGCTGGCGATCGTCGTACGAAAGTCCCCCACGTCCGGCAGGCGTAAGCCGGGCATCCTTGCGCGGCGGAAAGGGCTGTCGGAGCCGGTTGCAGCCGAGGCGCCACTGGATCTGTTGACGATCGGCCGCACGAACGGAAACGGCGCCTATTCGAAGGACGAGGCGCTCCAGACGGGCCCGCTCCACGTGCAGGTGCTTGAGAGCCCCGAAGCGATCGTCCCCGCTGAGATCCTGGAAGAGGTCGGTCTGGACGACGCCAAGCGCGACTGGCGCGCGATGACTCTTCCGCTGCCGCCGCTGCCGGAGAACCGCGATGACCGCCGCCCGCTCATTCAGACCGACAGCATCACCGTGAAGTTCGGCGGGCTCACCGCGGTCAACGCGGCGACACTGAAGGTATGCGAAGGCGAGATCGTCGGGCTGATCGGCCCGAACGGGGCCGGCAAGACCACGTGCTTCAATTCGATCGCCGGACTGAACGTCCCGACGTCGGGGCGAGTGCGGCTCTTCGACAACGACGTGACCAGTTGGCCCGTCCACAAGCGCGCCGCGCTGGGTGTCGGACGGACTTTCCAGGCGATCCAGTTGTTCGGCCAGTTATCGGTATTCGAAAATCTGCTGGTTGCAACGGACCGGCATAACCCCACGGGTCTGTTTGCTCACCTTGCCGTGACCGGCAAATCGCTGCAGGCCGAGCGGGAAGCGCGCCGCAAGGTTACGCGTGCCCTGGAGCTGCTGGATCTGACGGCCGTTGCCGGCCGGCGCGCGAAGGATCTTCCCTTCGGCGTGCTGCGCATGGTCGAGCTGGCGCGCGCACTGGTGACCGGGTCCCGCCTGATCATGTTGGACGAGCCCGCATCCGGACTGGACAACAAAGAAACCGACCGGCTGGCCGACATCCTGCGCTTCATCCGCTCGCTGGGCGTGACGCTGCTGCTGATCGAGCACGACGTTCGAATGGTCACCGGCGTATCGGACTACATGTACGTGCTCGATCGCGGAAACATGCTGGCGGAGGGATCACCCGAGCACATCCAGCGGGACGAGCGCGTGATCGCCGCCTATCTTGGGCAGCAGGAGCCGCAAGAGGCCGTCGTATGAGAAACTGGGAGAGATAGATGGCGCTTCTTGAAGTCAACAACATCGACGTCTTCTACGGCTCCGTGCAGGCATTGCGCGGCATCTCGCTGCACGTTGACGAAGGGGAGATGGTTGCGCTGGTCGGAGCCAACGGCGCCGGCAAGACCACCACGCTGCGCACCATCTCCGGATTGATCGCGCCGCGCACCGGCACGATTCGCTTCGACGGCAAGGACATCGCCGGAATCCCGGCGCACAAGCTGGTCAGCCGCGGGATCGCGCATCTCCCCGAAGGGCGTGACCTTTTCCCGACATTGAGCGTCGAGGAGAACCTGCGCTACGGCTATTGGAGCCGCCGCAAACAGAAGGACAAGTACGCCGCCAAGCTGGATCAGGTTTTCGGCTACTTCCCCAAGCTCAAGGAGCGGCGCAAGCAGGCGGCCGGGACCCTGTCGGGCGGTGAGCAGCAGATGCTTGGGGTAGCCCGCGCGCTGATGTCATCGCCAAAGCTTTTCCTGGTGGACGAGCTTTCCCTGGGGCTTGCGCCGATCATCGTGTCTCAGCTCTTCGAGATTCTGAAAGACGCCAACCGTGAAGGCACCACGATCGTGCTTGTCGAGCAGTTCGTGCACATGGCTCTAGGCAACACGCAGCGCGCTTACGTGCTGGCAAAGGGCGAGATCGCTATGGAAAACTCGTCCAAGGCCATGCTGGACGACCCCATGCTGATCGCGTCGTACCTGGGCGAAGCCGATCTGGAGGCCGCCTACGAAGAGACGCATCCGGTGGCCGCCCCTGCCAAGGCAGTTTCGTCCCGGCCCAAGTCCCCGAAACGGGCTCCCTCGTCCGAATCGTCCCGAACCACTTCCCGGAAAGCGCCCCCGGGCCAGAAGGGCGTCACCCGCCGCGCGCCGAAACGTTGACAGCATGATGCAGTTCCACCGGCTTGCCGCTTCCCTGACGCTTGTTGCCCTGCTTGCCGGGGCATGCAGCAACGCGGGCAACACCGCCGCCCCGCTGAAGACTGCTGAACCCAGCGCATCGCCGGCGCCCTCCGCCTCCGCATTGCCCTCGCCGTCGTCTTCACCTTCGGGTTCCGCGGCCACGGTTGATCCCCACGCAAGCGAATCCCCGCACCTCAGCGAGAAGTACTCGCCCGAGTCCCCGCCGCCGTCGGGCTTCCGCTCGGCCGACAGCGGCGAGAGCGAGACCGGGTCTGGACGGGTCCCGCTTCAGGTGAGCATTCAGCCATCGTGCGTCGAGATCGGCGATCTGGTGACGTTCACGCTCCGTACCAAGCGCGACGTTCAGGTGGCCTTTCTGACGAACCTTCCCCGCAACGCCCAAGGACAAGGGGAAGAGAAGCGAGATCGCTCCAACTCCAGCGGCACCTTCGCCTGGACGGTTAGCGTCCTTCCCGGGACGCAGCCCGACCAATACACGCTGTTCGCGGCGGCCGCGGATGACAAGGGCGATGACGGAGGCCGTAGCGGCAAGTGGTTCTTCGTGGTCGCCGCGGAGAACGGCTGCCCATAGG
>JBKKBA010000575.1:0-3492 GCA_046714275.1 Actinomycetota bacterium | reverse complement strand
GGCTACGACAACACCGCGATTCGCGGGTACAAGGGCTGGTCTTTGCCCCAGCGCTCCAGCCGCGAGATGGCTCGCGCGGCCCCGGCGCGCTTGACGATCGGCGGGGCTCAGCCTGCGGACCTGCTCTTCAGCGATATCGATGGTGCCGGCTCCGACTATCAGGCGATCGATCACGTCGGCCTGGCCTTGGGCGGCGGGTGGATGATCCACGCCTCCACGCCTGGGGTCCTGATCGAATGGATCGGCGACGGCTGGTGGCCGTCGCGCTTCCGCTGGGCTCGCAACCTGGACCAGCAAGGTCCGCCGGCGGCCCCCGCAGCCTCGGTCTAGGCGTTCTTTACGGCCCTGCCGGGCCACCCCCTCCCCTGGAATACGGCAGAAAGTGCCCAAACGGTAGGCAGTCGGGAGGAACGGTGCATGGGGTGTCGAAAAACTCCCCCATGCCAGGGCTATCGATCCTGCAACCACCGGGAGGGGGACTACAGAAGATGCGAATCAAGCTTGGTTTTATCGCCGGAGTCGCAGCGCTCGCGCTGGCGGTTCCAATGACGTCGCAAGCCTGGACCACCGTTGCGTCCTGCAGCGGAAGCGCTGCTACCGGCGCAAGCGCGTCGTGCACCAAGACGTTTGTTTGCCCGGCGCACACCGTGAACCTGCGCGCCGAGCCCGGTTTCACCTACAGAGGTGCCCTTCAGGTCGCCGTGACCGACGGTGTCACCACGGCCGCACAGGACACCTACTGGGTCACCGGGCGCATCCAGCTCGACGGTCCGGCGTTCACGACCGCCCAGTTCCTTCCGGGCGCGACCTGCACGCTGACCATCATCGCGAACGCCCCGGACCCGGAGGCCTTCGCCGGCGGAACGTTCTTCGGTCGCGTCGAAGCCTAACTCGACAGGACCTTCTTTCGGCCCGGCTCGATTCCTCGAAGCAAGAGGGGTCAAGCCGGGCCGAAGCCGTTCCGTGGTGGGAGAGGCAACGGCGATGCAAGACCGGTCTCCGCTCGATGATCGTTGTCAGGCATCAGGCCCGGCGCTACGCTTCCGGCCCCTTCCTCGACAGAAAGTTGATCCTCATGGGCACGTCGGAGCGCCTGGCGGCGCTCAGCGGCGAGATCGCCGCGATCCGAACCGAGATCGGCATCCTCCAAGAGCAACTTACCTACGCCCAGGAGGTCGCCGACGACGCGCGACTACGTGCGATGGTCTCCGAGACCCCGCTGGCCGACCGCGACGAGCAGGATGCCCGCGCCGACGCGGAGCGCACGAAGCGTTCCCTGGATGATGCGACGGCGCGGTTGCAAAAGCTCTTGACCGAGCAAGACGGTCTGCTTGAGCGCCTGTTCGGCGAGACCCGCTCCGGCTAAGCGCCTCCGGCCGCTTTCGGTTCGTCCTTGGTGCAGGTAACCGTTACACTCCCGCTTTGCCATGACCCAACGCGTTCTGGTCGCCGAAGACGAATCCATCATCCGCATGGATCTCCGCGAGATGCTGGAGGAAGAGGGCTACGAGGTGTTCGAGGCCGGCGACGGGGAGGCCGCCATCCGGATCGCGCGCGACCGCCGGCCCGACCTGGTCATCCTGGATATAAAGATGCCGGTGATGGACGGGCTGACCGCGGCCCGGACGATCGGCGAGGAGCGGATCGCTCCCTGCCTGATTCTGACGGCCTACTCGCAGCGAGAACTCGTCGAGCAAGCCGCAGAATCCGGGGCCATGGGCTATCTGGTCAAGCCCTTCACGAAGCAGGATCTTCTTCCGGCCATCGAGATCGCCAAGGGCCGCTACCAGCAGCTTGCCTCGCTGGCCGACGAAGTTGGGGACCTGACGGACCGGCTAGAGGCTCGCAAAGCCGTTGACCGAGCCAAGGGCGCGCTCATGGACAAGTACGCGATGGGCGAAGCCGACGCCTTTCGGTTCATTCAGAAAGCTTCGATGGAGCGCCGGCTCACGATGCGCCAGGTCGCCGACCGGATCCTGGACGGCTCGCTGGACGCCGGTTCCTGACGCGGCAGCCATCCCAGACGCCCCCCGGCTCGTATCCCAGGCGTGCCCGCCCGCCCGCGTCCGCCCCCCCCGCCTTGGGTGGAGCCGTGCTGCGGGGTATCATGCTCGCCGCTTAGGGAAAAGTAAGGTTTGTTCGTTCGGTGGGAAACGCCCCGTTGGGGCATCGGGCCGGCCCTCAAGCCGCTCCCGATTGGAAAGGAGGCAACACCTGTGAGCAAGAGGCTTCTGAAGGTCCTCGCGCTGATGACAGTCCTGGCTCTGGTCGGCGCTGCGTGCGGTAGCGACGACGATGGCACGACCGGCGGGGACACGAGCAAGAAAACCGTCAAGATCGGCTTCATCGGCGACCTTAGCGGCTCGAACTCCGCGCTGGTCGTCCCGGGCAAGAAGGCTGCGGAGCTGGCCTTTGAACAGGCCAACAAGAAGGGTGACCTGAAGGTCAAGATCGAATACGTGCCTTTGGATAACAAGGAAGCCGACCCCGCAAAGGTGACCCCGCTGGCGCAGCAGTTGATCACCGACAACGCGGTCGTTGGCGTGATCGGCCCGGCGTTCTCGGGCGAGACCTCGGCGGTCCAGTCCTTGTTCAAGCAGGCCGGCCTGACGCACATCACCCAGTCGGCGACGCGCGCCGACCTGACGACGAAGGGTTTCGAGACCTTCTTCCGCTCGGTCGGAGGAGACACCGACCAGGCCGCAGCGGCCGCCACGATCGCAGTGAAGGGCAAGGGGTGCAAGAAGCTTGCGATCATCGACGATAAGACGCCATATGGTCAGGGCTACGCCGATATCGCCAACACCAAGACGAAGGAGTTCGGCGGGGCGGTCGTTACCCGGCAGTCGGTTGCTCCGGTGCGGGACTACACCTCCTTGGTCGATACCCTGAAGTCCAAGAGCCCGGACTGCCTGATCTACGGTGGGTACGCTCCGGAAGCAGCGATCCTGGTCAAGCAGATGCGCCAGAAGGGCGTCAAGGCGTTGTTTGTCTCGGGTGACGGGTCGAAGTCGACGAAGTTCATCCCCGATGCCGGCGCGGCAGCCGCGGAAGGCACCATTTTCACGTGCCCCTGTCTGGACGCCAACGTCTCAACCGACCCCGCCGCGAAGCAGTTCGTCGCCGACTTCAAGGCGAAATTCGGCGAGGCCCCGGACATCTACTCGCCAGAGGCCTACGACGTTGCGCAGATCTTCATCAAGGCGATCGGTGAGTGCGGCAGCGGTGTGACTCGCAAATGCGTGCTGGAGAAGGTCACGGCCCTGAAGGACTACAAGGGACTCACCAAGACCTTCAACTGGACGACGGACCCGAAGCTTCTGCACGAGGTCACCGACAAGGGTGTCAACATCTACTCGGTCAAGGGCGGTGCGATCGTGCTGGACGGCAACATCCTTGAGGTCGTCAAGTAGGTAGGACGCACAAGGAACTGGAGGGGTCGCCTCATGGGCGACCCCACCGCACAACCCGATGCTCGCCGTCGCCGCGGAG
>JBKKBA010000574.1:0-3431 GCA_046714275.1 Actinomycetota bacterium | reverse complement strand
GCGGTGACCAGCGGGCTGCCGATCATGGCGGCTTGAATGGTCACGCCGGAGTTGGAACCGCAGAGAACCCTGCCGATCTGGAGAGATCCGGTGCCGAAGCCGACGACGACGCCACCAAGGCCGGCATCCCAGTTTCCGGCAACCGTCACGTTCTGCGACACCGCGGTGGGACACCACACGGTGACGTTGAAGACCCAGTTGTTGCCGCTGCTGTTGGTCGCGCCAACGCCCACCTGACCGCCGGTGCAACCGATCGTTACCGAGCCACTGCCCCCCAGGCCGCCGGCGGCGTGGGCCGGGACGGCGAAGGTCAGCAGAGCAGCGCCCGCCAGGAACAGTCCAATCGATTTCCGCATGGTCACTCCATACTTCGGGACCGCCTGCGCGATCTCCTTCCGGCGCATACCGGTCATGGCGTCATCACTCGGGGCATCCGGCACCGACCACAGGGATATGCGGCCCGGACTCCCATGACGTCACCCAGGCCCAGCGTTGATTTGTGCCGCTCGCCGTAGCCAATCTCGCCGTACATGCTCAACTGCCGCGCCGCCGGCGACGTCAGCGCCTGCAGGCTTAGCCAATGACCCATCTGCTGGGTGACGACGGCTTGCAGATCCAGCATCCGAACGCCCATCCCGCTTGCGTCGCTGCACGACGCGCCCCGGCCGTCGCACGGCTGCCATCCCCACGGCTTGGCCACGTTCAGCAGCGTGTCGGCTTCCAGGCGGCGCGTGCCTTTGGCTCGATGGTTGGTTTGCACGATGACGTCGGGTTCAAGCGTTCCGACCCAGGCGATCTCGTTGATGTTGTTGCCCAGTTGCGGGATGTCGTATGAGATCCCGTCGAACCGGAAGCGCACGTTCGGATTGGCCGACTCCCAGGTGCGGGCTGCGGCTTTGATCGCCTCCAGCACCTGTTCGGGAAGCAGCCACGGCTGGACCATGCTGACCTTGTAGGGGACCGTGACGATGCCCTTGGCGGCAGCCCACCGCTGGGGGTTCAACGAGTACAGGCCGCAGCGCGTCGCCGTGGGGCAACCTGCCGTGGAGCGGCCGGGTGCCGGCGCGCGACCGGCGTGCGCCGCGCTGCCGCCAAGCAGCATCGCCGCAGCAATCGCGGCGGCAGCGAACCCAGCAATCCGGCGCGTCAAGAGCGCTTGCTCCTGGGAGTCGCCGAGCAGATCTCGTTCACGCCGGGAGCGGAGACCGCGGCGACGGGACATTGGTCGATCACGGTCTTCTCGTTGGTCCAGGTCTCGCCCGGCTTCGGCTTTTGGATATTGGCGGTGCCGCCGGGTCCGAAGTTGTTGCCGCCGGTTGGGGGTCGCGGAGCGCGACCCTTGGGCGCAGGCGCTTGATCGGCAGGCTCTTGCGTGCCGGCGGGCTGGTCGGGTCGCTCGATCTTGAACGGTGGCCCGATCGCAACCGGCGGCTGGTCGGACGGTTCGGTCGTGACTTCGCCAAGGGCGACCCGCACGCGGAGCGCCAGCGCGTCCCGCGACGCGATCGCCATCTGGATGACCCCCATAACGTCCGGCGGCGCTGCGCCCACCAGCATCTGAAGATCCGTCGAGGCGCGGTCCAGACGAACGGCCAGCCGGCGAAGCGTTCGCTGCGGCGGGCGTGCCGCAAGGATGGTGGTCGTGCCCTTGGTCAGCGCGCGTCCCAGCCGGCGCGCTGTGGGCGGCACCAGGCGCGTCTGCTCGCGCGCGATCACCAAGCGCAAATCTTGCAGGCGCTCGCCGGCGACGTCCATGTGCGCGAATCCACAGCGGATCGCGTCCACCCTGCAGGCGCCCCAGACGCGGGCGTCCTCGCGAGCCAGACGCACGCCGTACAGTCCGGTGCCGGGCGCGGCGTTGGCGGATGCGGCCACCGGAAGCGCCAGCAGCATCGCCGCCGCGATGGCGGCCGTGAGCGACCGCCGGATGCGGCGGCGGTGTGCGTCCAGCCGGATGACGATCCCGGCGGGGACGGCAGCCGCAGCGGCCGGACGGGTGGCGATTGGGGCGGGGGCAGGAATCGGCGCGGAGCCTGCAGCCGCCGGGGCCAGAGCACCCGCCGGGGCCAGAGCGCCCGACAAAAGCTTGGCTTCAAGCGCTTGGGCGAAGGAAAGATCGATCTGGGGCTGGGGAAGGTCTTCGATCATTCGGGCAAGCGAAACCAGGGACGCGATCTCGGTCGACGTCTCCGCGTCACCTTCCAGCGCCCTAGCAAGCTCCCGTGCCTGGTCGTCTGCCCGAGCCATGGTCGAGGATCCCTCCTGCAGACCCACCTGAGGAATTCACCTTAGCGCCCCCCTCCTCCTGTCTCGGGGAGCGTTCGCGTTGAATGTCCCCAGTCCACATAGGGCACCGATGTGGTACGAATCGGGCAAGCCGGCCCTCGGAGGCCGAAAGAGGAAGGATTTTTGCCATGGCTCTTCGCGACAAGCTCCGCGCCCGGGTCCAGCCGATGCTGGAACCTGGCGAGCAGATCCGTCACATCTTCCTGGCTCAGCAGGGCCCAAGCCCCTACCTGATGTTCATCTCGTTCCTGTTTGCATTCCTGTTCAAGATGCGAATCGTGGCGGTCACCGATCGCCGGATCGCGCTGATCGCGTCCGGCATCTGGATGCCGGCCAAGCCGAAAGCGCTTGCCGGATCTCTGGCTCGATCGGTGCGGCTGGGCCCCGTGTCGGGGCTATGGGCCAAGGTCGATCTGGGCGGGGACAAGTACTACGTGCACAAGCGCTTCCACAAAGACGTCAACGCCGCCGACGCCGAATCCGGACTGGACACGCCGCCGGCACCGCCGGCCTGACCGCGGAGCGTTGGCCTACAGCGCGATCGACAGGTCGTGGCGGCGCAGGCGATCCAGCAGCAGCGCGGCGGCGAAGCCGGGAGCGGCTTCTTCGGCAAGCAGCCAGAAGCGTTCTAGGTCGTCCTCGGCGAAGTGCGAGCGTCCCGCCAGCAGCAGGCCGTGGCATGCGCCGCCGATCTCCAGCGGGGCGATCATCAACGCTTCGGTGCTGGTTCCGGCGATGCCGCCGACCAGCCCGCGCACCAGGTCCACGGGAGCCACCAGCACGGCCTCCAGCCGGCCGGCGACGTCGCTCAGCAGCGGTTGCTCACGGGGAACCGGCATCCCTTGCTCGACCGGCGACAGCCCGTGCGATGCGAAACACAGGTAGGGCCCCTCGTTGCCGGGACCATCCGCGGCATACAGCACGGCCGTCTCGGCGCCCAGCAGCTCGACGGCTTCGCGAACCAGCGCCCGAGCCATGACATCGGGGCGCGCCAGCGCCGGAATTTCCGTGAGCAGCGTTTCCAAGTCGCTTGCTCCCTCCAGGGCGGCGCGAACGCGACGCATCATCGACGCGCGCGAGCCACCGGACGCGACCGCGACGCCGCGACGCCGGCGGCGAAGGCGCTGCATGCCGCTGCGCTCGGC
>JBKKBA010000573.1:0-4927 GCA_046714275.1 Actinomycetota bacterium | reverse complement strand
CCGTTCGGGGAACAGCGCTCCCGCGGCCAGGGCCGCCTTCGACGTCAGCCATGCGGTGATCGCCGTGGACTGCCGCACGATCAGCGACGCCGATGCGGCGATCAGACCG
This sequence comes from Actinomycetota bacterium, assembly GCA_046714275.1. Lineage (GTDB taxonomy): Bacteria > Actinomycetota > AC-67 > AC-67 > AC-67 > JBKKBA01. The sequence continues at coordinate 4,818 of JBKKBA010000573.1, read as the reverse complement.
ATGCCGGCGAACGATGCGGCTCCCAGCAGTGCGGCCGTGGTGGCCAGCGGCCAGTTCGCGTGCGGCGCCCTGGCTCCTAAGAGGCCGGCCAGCGTCACGTACACAGCGGCGCGCACCCCGGCCGACAGCAGGGGATAGGCCGACATCCCCAGCGCCATTCGATGCGTGGGCAACCCGGCGACGACGATGGCTTCCAGCGTGCCCTGCACTTGCTCGTCACGCATGCCGTTGGCGACGACCGTGATGCCGGCCGACAGCAGCGTCATCAACGCCAGGCCGGTCATCGCAAACGCCAGGTACGACCCGGGCACCTGACGAGGCGCGACGATGCGAGCGATCAGCGCGAACGTAATCGCCGAAAACGCCAGGTTCGCCACATCCAGCAAGAAGGCCGCCGGATGCGCGCGAGCCAGACGCGCGTCCCGGCGCAAGTACGCGGCGACGGTGGCGATCATCGCGCTGCTGTCTGTTGGGGATCGGGCGACTTGTGCATGGCGATCGATGTCGGTGTGTGCGGGCCGGCGTCGGCCGTCGGCATTGCGAACAGCACGATGCCGTCGTGGCTCGTCCAGGCGGCCGACGCGGCGTCCAGATGGCCGCGTCCGTCGTCGTCTAGGTCCGAGTAGGGCTCGTCGATCAGGATCACCGGCGCGCGCGTGGCGAACGCGCGAGCCAGGGCGATTCGCCGGCGCTCGCCCGACGAGCACGAGGCGACGACGCGATCGGCCAGGTGGCCGGCTTCGAAGAGATCCAGTGCTTGTTGTGCGGCCTGCGGGCCGGCGTCGCTGATGGCGGCGAAGAACTCCAGATTGCGGCTTGCCGTCAGGCGCAGGTGCAGGGCTCGGTCGCCGGGCGGGGCGAAGGCGACGGCGGAGCGCGTGGCCGGAGCGATGGTCACGGTGCCGGCGTCGGGGTTGAGGACGCCGGCGATGATGCGAAGCAGCGTGGTCTTGCCCGATCCGTTGGGACCGACCAGCGACGTTCTTGATCCCGGATCCAGGGTCAGGTCGAAGCCGTCCAGGACGACCCGGTCGCCAAACCGCTTCGTGACGCCCCGGGCCGTCAGGGAAACCGACCGGGTCGGCTGCAAGCTGGCCACGGCGGCATCCTAAGTGCTGAGGTGTTTTTGGCCCGGCGGATCCGCCGGGCTTGACCGTCGGCAGGAGATGTGGCCATACTTATAGCTATGTCGATAGCCGAGCACGTTTCCCTGGCCGAGGTGAAGAACCGGCTTTCCGAGGTTGTGGAGCGGATCGAGCATGCGCACGGTCGCGTCATCATCACGAAACACGGTCGGCCCTCCGCGGTCATCATGAACGTGGAAGATTTGGAGTCTTTAGAGGAGACCCTTGCCATCCTCAGCAACCCGCGACTATTGACCGAGGTTCGCCAGGCTGAAGCCGAGATCGCGGCGGGGAAATCCAAGCGTTTGTCGAAGGACGAAGCCGTACGACTTGCCAATCGCCGGTGAGTGGACGCCGCCAAACGCCATACGAAATCGATTGGGCTCGACCGGCGCGCAGGGCGCTGGCCAGAATCCCCGAGAAGGCCGCTACCGCCGCGATCGAGTTCATCTATGGACCCCTGGCCGATAATCCGCACCGGGTGGGCCATCCGCTGCGGTTCGAGCTTGAGGGGAGCCACACGGCATCCAGGGGCGATTTCCGAATCCTGTACCGGATCGACCAAGATCGACGCGTCGGGTTCATCTTGACGATCGAACATCGCGCCGATGTGTATCGCCGCAGGTGAGTTCAAAATTTATGACTTCCGACGCTAAAGTCCTTCGAAAGACCTGCCGATAACGGGCAACGTGGGGGAGAGGAGCCGGGTCGGCGCCCTAAGCCCCGCCGGGCAACCCCAACACGCCGACCCGCTCCTTCTCCCGTCTTTAGCTTGAACTGCGAAAGCCGCCTCTAGGGGCGGCTTTCCGCGTGTCTGGGCTTGCCTAGCAGACGATCAGGATGCAGGTCTGCGTCGGGGACGGCGCGGGCGTCGGTGTTGGACTTTCTGTCGGCGTCGGGCTGGGGCTTGATGTCGGGGTCGGGCTGCTGCTTTGCGTCGGTGTGGGGCTTGGTGCCGGGGTCGGAGTGCTGCTTTGCGTGGGCGTTGGGCTTGGCGTTGGCGTCGGGGTGGAAGATTGTGTTGGCGCTGGCGCTGGCGTGGGGGTTGGGGTGGCCGTTGGGGTGGGCGTTGGGCTGGGCTTGGGCGCCGTCGACGTTGAGGCTGCCGGTGGCGTGATGCTGAAATCGCCCGAGTACTGGTCGTTCATGGCCGGATGCTGCCTGCCCGATGTCCGGTCGGTGGTGCGTGTGCGAGCCCACCAGAAGGCCTCTTCGACGCTCACCTTGCCGTCGCGGTTCTGGTCGGCCAGCTTCTTGCCCATGCCTTGCGCGACCAGGTAGTACGAGAACACTGAGTGCCGCAAGCTTGAGTCTTCGTAGGCCAGCTCCTTCTGGGGGCTGGCGTAGGTCACGATGCGGTTCTTGCCGGGGATGCCGGCATCGTTGAAGCCGCCGGCGCGGCACAGCGACATGTCGATCCACATGCGACCCGCCTTGACCCTGCCCAGCTCGCGTCCCAGATCGCCGTCGATGATGAAGCGGTTGTCGTGCGCGCGGATCTGCACGTCCTGCGCCTCGTTGTCGCCGTCGGCGGTGGTGCGGGTCGGCATCTCGTGGCCACTGAAGTGGAAGATCGCCGCGCTGCGGTAGTTGGTCTTGGATGCCAGCCAGCGAATGCCGCGCAAGATGTTGTCGCGCGTGGCGCCGCTGTTGGTGAGCATGTAGATGTGATCGTCGCGCCAGCCCAGTCGCTTCAGGTGATCGCGCATCGCGTACGCGTCGTTGGCCGAGCCGGGAAGGTCTTGGGTTTTGCCGGCGTAGTCGCTGATGCCGATGATCACGGCCCAGTAGAACGTGTTGGGCGAGCCGTCGATTTGCCGCGCCGCATCCTGCGCTGGTCCGGCTTGCGCGGCGGTGACCCCTCCGATGAGTCCTCCGGAGAGCCCTCCGGCGAACGCGATGGTCGCGCCCAGAAGCATTGTCAGGAATGCGGCGTTGAATCGTTTCACGTGTTCTGCGCCTTTGGCTCGCTGATCCGTGGGCTCTTGTTGTTGGGGTTCGTCGGGCGGTATCTGAACCCTGCCGGGCCTGCTGGATGTTCAACGATCGTCCCTTGTTGTCGGACGCGGGTGCGTTCGGCTTTGCACCGCGCCGCGCGGCGTGCGAGGCGATTCTTGGCTCGGATACTTCGTGGCTTCCGATGGACGGTTCTGGGTTCCTAACTCTCAGCTCCCGGTTCCTAGCTCTCAAGCTCCCGCTAGGGAACGGTCGCATTTTTAGTGCCGAGGTCATTCGAGGCATAAGGCCTGGTGGCGGAAGATCGCGAGACCGTGATTCACCCGACGTATGCCACCCAGGGCAAACGTCCTGGTGGTGGGAATCTTTGGCTCGAATGTGAGCTGGGCGTTTGCCTCAAACGACCCTAGCCGGTGTCGGAAGGGGTGCCGGCCCGCTTGAGTCGGACGACGGGATGTGATCGCGCGGTGCCGCTAAGGCGCGGTGCCGACGCAGATCGGAAGGGTGCAGGGCGGCGTGGGTGTGGGTGTTGGAGTCGGCTGCGGCGGCGGGGGCTGTGATCCCGACGATGGCGGCGGTGTGATCGAGAAGTCGCCCTTGAGCCCATCGGTCATCGCGGGGTGCTGGCGGCCGCCGGTCCGGTCGATGACGGGATTGCGTGAGTAGACGAACGCCTCTTCGACGCTGATCTTTCCGTCACGGTTGCGGTCGGCCATCTTCTGCCGCATGCCCTGCACAATCGAGTAGTACGCGAAGACGGAGTGTCCGACGTTCGGATCCTCGTAGGACAACTCGGACTCCGGCGACGAGTAGGTGATGACCCGGCCCGGCCCGGTCATGCCCCGGTCGCTGAATCCGCCGGCACGGCAGAGCGCCATGTTGATCCACATGCGCCCGGCCTTGACCCTGCCCATCTCTTTGCCCAGGTCGCCGTCGATGATGAAACGGTTGTCGTAGGCGCGGATCTGCACGTCGCGGGCTTCGTTGTCGCCGTCGGCGGAGGTGCGGGTGGGCTGTTCGTGCCCGCTGAACTGGAAGATGGCCGTGCTGCGGCTGTTGGTCTTGGACGCCAGCCAGCGAATCGCTCGCAGGATCCCGGCCTTCGTGGCGCCTGAATCGGTCAAAACGTAGATGTGGTCGTCACGCCAGCCGAGCGACTTCAGGTGGTCTCGCAGCGCGCGCGCGTCGTTGGCCGACCCCTTCAGGTCCTGGGTCTTGCCTGCATAGTCGCTGACGCCGACCAGCACGGCCCAGTAGAAGGTGTTCGGCTGGCCGTCGATCTGGCGGGCGTTGTCATGCGCGCTGCCTGCGTGGGCTTGGTTGAAGACGGGTGCCAGCGCGGCCACCAGAAGGGTTGCCGCCGTCAGGATGCCTCGGAATCGTCTCACCGGTTATCTCAATGAGTTCGCGCCGCCGCAGCGCTATTCCTTTTCCGGGCGGCAATTCGAACCCTGGACTGTCCGATTCTGCTCGCTTTGCCGAGACTGGAGTGGGTGCTGGCCCTCCGGGATCATTCCCGGCAGTAGGTCCGTGCAGGTGGTTCGTGCGCCTTGACAACTGAACTAGACGGCATTGAGCAGGGGGATAGACGGATGTTGAGAACTGGCGTACCGTGACGGGTGCAGAGGTTCTTCGGGTGCTGCGCCGGGCCGGATGTTCTCGGATTCGCAGCCGCGGGTCCCATGTTCGAGTCGAGTGTCCCGGACGATGTCAGACAACGGTTCCGGTGCACGGATCG
>JBKKBA010000572.1:0-3375 GCA_046714275.1 Actinomycetota bacterium | reverse complement strand
CGCCCGCGGTTTCTCCCGGGGGGGGGGGGGGGGGGGGGCAAAACCCCCCGCCCCGCGCCCTGCGGGTCAGCGCGTGCGGAACGTCCAGCTGGTCTTGCGTAGCCGGTTGCCCGCCCGGTCGGTGATGCCGGTCGTGAGCACGACCGTGTACTTCGTGCGCGACTTCAGCGGCCGCTTAGGGGCGAGCGTCGCGCTCGTTGCGTCCCCCCCGGGCGTCACGACGGCCCCGACGACGGCACCGGCCGCGTCGAGCAGCGCGAAGCCGCGGGTGACGCCGGCGACGGGCTCGCTGAAGGTGGCGAGGACGGCGGCGGAAGGCCGAACGTCGGTCGCGCCGGACGCCGGTGTGGCGGAGACGAGCGTCGGAGGCGTCGTGTCGTTGCTCCGGGCCGCGACGATCTCGATCGTCACCTTCGCCGCCGCCGTCTTGCCGTCGGCGTCTTTCGCCTGGAGCGTGATCGTGTGCTTTCCGATCGAGGCGCCGTGCATCGTGGTGCGTTCGCCGGTGCCGATGACGCCGTCGCGGTCGGAGACCCATCGGAGCTGCTCGCCGCGCAGATGCCGGTCTTCCGGATCGCCCGCCGATGCTTCAAGCGGGATCGCCGCTCCGGCTTGGTACCGCGCGCCGGAGACCGGGGAAGCGATCTGGATCGTCGGATCCTTGCGAGCGACCTTCATCGGCACGTCGATCGTGTCGGTGGTCTTGCCAAACCCGTCGGTGGCGACGACGCGAACCGACGCACGATCGCTTCCCGGGAGGCGAGCCAGGTCGACGGCGAGGGTTCGCTTCTGCGTTCCGATCGCAAGCGGGCTCCACGTCGTTCCGCCGTCGCGGCTGTACTCGACGTCGAAGCGAAGCGTGTCTCCATCGACGTCGGCTGCTTCCCACCGCACCTCGACCGTTCCCTTGGCGCCGAGCTGCGCGCCGGCCGCGGGGGAGACGAGCCGGACCGACGGCGCACGGCTGCCGCTCCGGTCGGCGAGGGTGGTTGGGCCGCGGTGGATGACGACGCGTGCCGTGCCGGGTATCACCGGCAACGAGAGCTGGAACGTTGCGCCGCTCGATGCGCCGTGATCGGATCCGATCGCGTCGAAGCTCTTGCGGTGCAGCGCGTTGCCGCTCGCGTCGAGGAGGACGGCTTCATACGGGCCGTCGGCGACCCCGACGGGTTCGACCGTCGCTTCGATGATGGGTCGCAGCATCGCGCGGCCGTCCGAGGCGATCCGCCCGCCGACGAGCAGGCGGCGTTCGCGAACGGGCGCTGCTGCCGCCCGACGCATCGCTTCGGGTCCGGAGACGCGGAGCTTGTTGTACAGCCGCTTGTAGTTGAGCGGCGACATCCACGAGTCGTCGATCGAGCCGCCGTAGGACATGACGTCGTGCTCGTGGACCGAGCCCGCGGGGGAGCCGAGCGGGACGGCGACCATGTACCACGGATCGAAGCCGGTGACGCCGATCGATCCGTGCGGATACGGGAAGTTCGTCTCGCACGCGCCGCCGCCGCATTCGCCGTGGTCGTTGCTCGCATGCTTGAGCCCGAAGTTGTGGCCGATCTCATGCGGCGCCGCGCCGAACATGTCGACCGGCTGCACGCCGGCCAGCAGATCGACGGCGACGGACACGCGGCCGGCGCCGACGCCCTGGAACGTGCCGGGGCGGCGGGCGCATCCGGCTCGGTCGACGCCGGCTGCGGAGCTGTAGATGCCGGTGACGACGGTTTTCCTCAGAGGTCCGTTCAGCGTGCCGGGATTGGCGTAGCCGCCTTTGCTCCAGTCCGCCAACGCGAGGTCGTCCATAATGTCGCAGGCCGTCCTCGACGAAGTGAACAACGTGCCGTCGTTGATGAAGGAAACGTCGATGTCTTCGCGGGCGATCGGATACAGACGGGTTCCGAAGAAGGCGACCGGGTGGTAGCCGCGATAGACGTTGATGCCGCCGAAGTCGTGGACGACCGTCCACGGACGGACCAGGATCACGCCGGTCTCGTTGAACCCGACGGTCAGGTCGGCGAAGGAGTTCGCTCGATCGTTGCAGTTGACGCACTCGGGTAGCCGGTCGGCGCTCCCCAGCGGGTTGACTTCGGCAAGCAGCGTGATCGTCCCGGTCGTCCACGCCGACGGGAGATTGAAGTTCCAGGTGCCTTGCGTCGAGTCGCGCATCTGGCGGATCGTCGCGCCGGGCGTCAACGTGACCGTAGCGATCACGGTACCTGTTGGATCTTTCCGGATCGGAAGCAGCGGCGATCCCCGGAGCATCGTGCCGTTGCGGAATCCGTACAGGCGCGCCGGCACGCCTTCGGCCGAACGGTCCGCTTGGGTGATCGCACCGTAGAGGCGCACGACGGTATCCTTGCCCTCGACGAGTGGCGGGTCGGCGCCGTAGGTGCGCGGCGCGAACCGAACGTCGTCGACGAAGCGAGGAGCGTCGCGCTCGAGAATCTCCTCTTGAACGCCTTGGGTGATCTCGATCGCTCGCGCGTAGACGTTCATGCCGGCGGGCGGCGCGTCGTAGATGACCTCGACCCCGGCCGAGGCGGTGTTGCCGCCGAAGTCTTCGGCAACGAGCGTGAGACGGTTACGTCCGGGGTAGAGCGGGCCGACCAACGTCGGCCCGTAGGTCAGATTCGGGACGGTGCCGCCCCAACCGAGGGATACGGCGCGCTGCTCGGCGGAGGTGATCGAACGGATCGTCAGCGTAAGGCTGCGAAGCCTCCGCTCTTCGGTGATCGTCGCGGTGAGTGCGATCCCGTCTTGGGCGGTGTGAGCTCCGCTCGAGGGAGCGGTGATGCGAACGATCGGCCGGGTCGTGTCGGCCGGAGGCGGGGCGGCGTTGTCGAACTCGAGATCGTCGATGATCTCCGTGTAGGTGCTGGCGTACTCGAGCACGACCCGCTTGATGACGGCGCTCGATGCGGAAACCGTCATCTCACGCGTGATTGCGGATGGACCTGTGAGCGAGGCGGATGCGTGCGACAAGAGCGTTCCCGCAGTGTTGTAGGCACGCAGCGTCGCGGCGATCGGACCGGAGGCGCTTTCGTCGAGGCCGGCGAACAGCCGGACGCGCTGTTGCGTCTGGACGAACTCCATCGTCATCGGCGCTCCGTCGAACTCCTTCGTCGGATCGGCGTGCGTGGAGAGCGCGTTCGTTCCCGAGTGCGTTCCCAGCTGCGGGCGGATCACGCGGGCGTTGCGGGTGAAGATGACGCCGCTAGGCAGCGAATCGATGACGAGCCCCTCGGCGAGCGTGTCGAACGTCTCGACCGTCGCCGCGCGTGCCGGCAACGATGCGGTTCCAACAACGAACGAGGCGAGCAGCACGACGGCGGCGACTCGCGTGAACAACGGTTTGGTGCGCATGACGGTCCTCCCTCTGGC
>JBKKBA010000571.1:0-5701 GCA_046714275.1 Actinomycetota bacterium | reverse complement strand
GGAGCGCCGGGAACCTCAGGCAGGACGGGAACCTCGGGAGTGGATCCGAAGAATATTTTCGGTGTGCGATCAAATTCTTTGCGCATATGCTCCCGCGTGGGGCCATGTCATGACGAGCGACTATCTTCAGACAAACCGGCGGTTGTGGGACGAGTGGACACCGATCCACCTGCAGTCGGCGATGTACGACGTCGTCTCCTTTAAGGAGGGCCGCTCGACGCTGTGGCCACTGGAGATCGAAGAAGCCGGCGAGGTGGCCGGCAAGCGCCTTCTGCACCTGCAATGTCATTTTGGAGCCGACACACTGTCCTGGGCGCGACTGGGCGCAGCCGTTACCGGCGTTGACTTCAGTCCGAAAGCAATCGACGCGGCGCGCGCGCTGGCCGCAGAGGTTGGGATCGATGCGTGCTTCGTGTGTGCGGACGTCCTGGAGCTGGATCAAGCCCTGGACGGTGAGTTCGATGTGATTTACACTGGCGGTGGAGCGATCAACTGGCTACCGGATCTCCAGCGCTGGGGCCGGGTGGTGGCGAACTTCTTAGCTCCGGGAGGAACCTTCTATCTTCGCGAGTACCACCCATTCGCGTATCTGTTCGACGATTCGGAGAACGCCCGGGAGCCGTCTACCATCACCTATCCGTATTTCGCGCAGCGCGAGCCGCTTCAGATTCCGGTGAAGGGTTCGTACGCGGACCCGGAGGCTCAGGTCTCCGAACCTCACTCCTACAGTTGGGTCTATGCGTTTCAGGACATCTTCGATGCGTTGATCGGAGCCGGCCTTCGAATCCAGTTCTTGCACGAGTTCCCGTTCGTGGGAGAGAAACTGTTCCCGTTCGTGGAGCAGCGCGACGACGGCTTGTGGTACGCGCGCGGCTGCGACCTCCCGCTGATGTTCTCCATCCGAGCCGTTAAGGACGGCTGAGATCCCTCAGCGCTTGGTCTTGGCGCCGCGAACGGTCGTCTGTTGACGCGCCGAACCGACCCGGTAGGTGAACGGCGATACCTGGTCTACCTCGTCGGGGATGTTGGCGACGGCGTTTGCCGCGAAGTTGGGGATGATGATGACCGACGACGACGCCGTCACCGAGTACAGCGTGTCGCCGATCGACGCGTCCACCGATTCCAGCGGGATGGTCATCGTCAGACGTCCTTTGATCAGGTCCAGCGAGCAGTCGATGCGTGTGACCGACGGCAGCATGGTGCGCGGCATCGAATCGGGCGGCGACAGCGGCGAGACGTAGATGGCCCAGCGCGCGCTGGCCGGGCTGGAGTAGCCGGGCTCGCCCGCGTAGCAATCGCTGATGGCGTCCTGCTGGCTGGTGCCGGCCGACGCCGGGCCGACTTCCGCGGCGGCGTACTGAACCTTGTTCTTGGACCACCACCAGAACATGTAGAAGTTGTTTGTGTACGGCGACGGCGGTGTCACCTCGAAGGTGTCGCGCAACTGAATCACCCCGCGCATGTTCTGTGGCCCGGCCGGCTCCAGCCACGCATGCATCACGTCAAGGTTCGCGTTCAGTGGCCCCGGGCCGCCGGGACCATGACGCGGGAAGCGCGCATCGACGGCGTCGGCGCGCCAGTTGACCGGGATGGTGTTCCCGATCCGGTTTGCTCGTCCCGAATATTCGAGCGTCCCGGCGCGAGGAGCTGAGAGAACACCCGGCCGCGCGTACAGACTGGGCCCGCCGGTCTGCTTGGCGAACATCGTGATCGACGGTCCCTTCGGCGGGTTGGGACCGATCTGGCTGGCGGTGTCGCCCCAGGTGACCATGGTTTCGCCGTTGCGACCGATCGCGGCGTACAAGAAGTCGATCAGGTTCCGATCGTTGCTGCGATTCGGGTCCGCCGCACACGCCGTGCCGGCGGTGCAGATCGGGTTGATGTGGTTGGTGTGCTCGCTGACCCGCGTTTGAGCAAACGCCGGCTTCGCCGACAGCGCGTTCAAGCTCTGGGAGAGATAGACGTGCCACGGCCCCGAGTTGAAGTTGGGATCGCCCTTCGTCGGGGTGCCGTAGTAGACGATCGAAACTCGCCCGGCGTCGCCGGCGACGATTGTCGGCATGGACGCGGCCGGCAGCGAGCCCGACACCACGACCGGCTTCGTCCAGGTCTTGCCCAGGTTGCGCGACGAGGCCATGTAGATCCGCGTCGGAGTCGTCGCCGGTTTGAGCGCGCCACGCGGGATCGCCGACCCCGCGACGTAAAGGTTTCCGGCGCGATCACGCGCCCCGGTGACGAATGTGTTGTTGGTGTCGTAGTTGGGCGTCGTCGCGACGACCGTGTCGGTGCAGACCTTCGCCTGTGTGCAGCGCGTGAACCCGGCCCCGCCCACATTTCCGGTCTTGTTAATCGTCCAGGTCAGCATCAGGTCGCCGGTCTTCTTGTCCACCATCAGCGGACCCGGCCGCGACCGTCCTTCGTAGCGCGACACCCCACGCTTCCAGTCGGTCCAGGTCTTGCCGTAGTCGGTGGTCTCGATGATCGCGTACTCGGGGACGCCGAACGAGGATTCCAAGCCGGGATTCTCCGCCGCGGTCCTGCCGGCCAGGCCGTTGAAAAAGTTGTAGTAGTGGTCAACGCCGCTGGGATCGCGCCAGTGTCCGCCCCACTGGCGGTCTCCGATCGGCTGGTTGCCCGACGCGAACACGTTGTCGTTGACGAAGGTGTTACCGCCGTCGAACGACGTCGAGGTGCCGAAGCTGGCCAGGCCCTCCAGGTCGATGAAGACCAGGGTGTCGTCTTTGTAGCCGGGCGCCGGCGGGCCCACGATCAGCGCGCTGTCGCCGCCCCCGGCGGTCAGGCCGGGCCGCTGCAGGGTCGGAACCGTGTTGGTGCGCAACAGGTCGAACGACTCGCCGCCGTCCTCGCTCTTCCACAGGAGCGACGTGTGGTTGGAGAAGCCGATGATGGAGGAGATGTAGATGTTGTGCTTGGAGTCGGTGGCCATGATCGGCTCGCCGCCCAGGCGGGACGGATCCACGACGACGTTCGGCGCGAACACGATCTGCGGCGGTGGCGCGGGCGCTGCGGGGCTGGCCAGCGGCACGATCGTCACGACGGCCAGCGCGACGGCTACCAGCATGGGGCGGGGAAGCTTGGTCATGGAAATGCGTTCCTCCTGATCGGCGGGGGAGTAAGGCTTCGTCGCGGCCACCCGAAGTTCCTGTCCTATCTGATGGGCGCCGTGTCCTTCAGGGTAGCGAACGGGGGCTTCGCCCGCGTATGTCCCCGAGTTTTTTTCTCAAGTCATTCGAGCATCGTGAGCAGCGCCATCAACCCGACGCCGGCGGCGATTCCGGCGAACTGGGTCGCAGCCGTCGATAGCCGCGTTTCGCGCTGTAGCTCCGGGATCAGGTCTGCCCCGGCGATATAGACGAAGCCGCCGGCGGTCAGAGCCACCAGGACTCGCTCCACGCCGCCGAATGCGCCCGACACCGACAGGGCCAGCACGGCCCCGGCCAGCGCCCACAAGGCCGTCATCAGATTCAGCAGCAGTGCCTTCCGCCGCGTCAGGCCGGCGTGCACAAGAATGCCCAGATCCCCGATCTCCTGAGGAATCTCGTGCAGCACGACGGCAAGGGTCGTGCTGATCCCCAGTTTGGTGTTGGACAGGAACGCCCCAGCGATCAAGGCACCGTCGATGAAGTTGTGAATGGCATCACCGATCAGGTTGGTGAAGGCCACGGGATGGATGACATCCTCGGTGGCGAAGTGCGCGTGATGCCAGTGCAGCACCTTCTCGATGATGAAGAACGTCCCGATGCCGGCCAGCACCAGCAGCGAGATTCCGGTGGATAAGCCGCCGCCCTCGGCCAGCTCGGGAAGCAGGTGCAGGAAGGCATCACCCAGAAGCGCGCCGGCCGCGAACGACACCAGCACCAGCACCACCCGGCGGAATCGCTCCTCGGACATCAGCAGCATCGCGGCGCCCGACAGGGACAGCACACTGACAAGGAAGACGGAGCCGATCGTCCAAACCCAGGCATTGCTCGCCAACGCGATGCCCGTCATCGCCGCCCTCGCGCGCACGCCGCGCACAAGCCTTTGAACGATAGGGCGTGCTGGGTGATTCGGAAGCGGTAGCGCTTTGCCAGGGCGCGTTCGACGGCGCCGATGTCGCAGTCGCCGATTTCGATAACGGCGCCGCAATCGCTGCAGACCAGGTGATGGTGATGGCCGGCCGAGCACAACCGGTATGCGGCTTCGCGCTCCTCGGTCGAGACGACATCCACGATGCCGTCGGCGGCCAGAACCGACAGGGTTCGATAGACCGTCGCCAAGCCGATCCCGGGCCGATGCGTTTCGGCCCGGCGATGCACCTCTTGCGCGGTGAGCTGGTGGCCCCGTTCGCCCTCCAGAACGCGCATGACGGCTCGACGAGCCGGAGTGGAGCGCAGCGATGATGGCGCCGATTGGACGGAGCGTTGTGCGCTCATGACAGGCGCAGGCTAGCAAGAATGAGAATCATTATCAAAATCGGATCGGTCCGCCGTTTTAGACGGAAGCGGCCGACGGTGCGTCGGCGACGCTGGCTTGGGGCGGCGGATGCTTGGCCGCGATGATCAGCGCGACCGAGCCGACGATCATCGCGCCGGCCAGCAGATCCTGCGCGGCGACCCGCTCGGACAAGATGACCGCGCCCAAAACGACGGCGATGACAGGATTGACCGAGGCGTAGGTCGCGACCAGCGATGTGCGGGTGTTCTGAAGAGCCCAGATGTAGGCGGTGAACCCGATCAGAGCGCCGACGAAGATCAAGTAGGCCAGAGCCGTCAGCGAGCGTGCCGAGATCTGCGACGGGTGGAGGTCGCCCAGCTCGCCGATGACTAAGCCGGTCAGGATCTGGAGCGCGCCTCCGGCAAGCATCTCCATCCCGGTCGCCACGAACGGACTTTTCGGCAGGGGCGCGCGGCGCGAGTAGAGCGACCCCGCCGACCATGCCAGCGTCCCCCCGACGATCAGCAGCGCGCCCGTCAGGGGGACACCCCCCGAAGGATTGGCCAGCAGTGCCACGCCGGCGAACCCGATGATCAGACCGGCGATTGCCAGAGGCGGCGTCCGTTCGCGATAGGCGAGCCAGCCGATCAGCGCCATCCACAGCGGGACCATGCCGACCAGCAGCGCGGCGACTCCGCTTGGGACGCCCCACGACGAGGCCACCACGACGCCGCCGTTTCCGCCCACCAGAAGCGCCCCGCCGACGATCGTCGCGCTGCGCCATTGAATCCGGGTCGGTCGTTCGGCTGTGGGCAGCCGGCGCGCCGCAAGGAAGTAAAGGATCGAGCCGGCCACGATGAAGCGCACACCGGCGCTGAGCATCGGAGGCAACGTTTCAACGGTGACTCGGATCGCCAGGTAGGTCGAGCCCCACACCACGTAGATGAGCCCCATCGCAAGCGCCACCTTCGCGCCGTGGGGTCGCGCACGGATGGTTGCTCGCAAGCTCACCCGGCCAACCCTAGCCGAGGCCGGTGGCCGGGTCGCTTGGGTTCTGGAAGCCCGGGTTCTGGAGGGGCTACTAGAGCCAGCGCAGGGGGTTCTGCGGGGATCCGCGGCTCCACACCTCGAAATGGAGATGTGGGCCGGTGCACCAGCCGGTGCAACCGACGGCGCCGATCACCTGTCCTTGCTGGATTCGCTCGCCGGGAGAAACCAGCGAACGGGCTTGATGCGAATACATGGTTGCCAGCGAGAAGCCGTG
>JBKKBA010000570.1:0-2905 GCA_046714275.1 Actinomycetota bacterium | reverse complement strand
CGTCGAGGCCGGCCTTCGCACGAACAACCTGGCGCATCCGTACCCGGAAGAGCTGAACCGCCAGATGATCTCTCGCGTTGCGGATCTGCATTTCGCGCCCACGCGCTCGGCGTGCAAGAACTTGATGCGGGAAGGAATCGCGTCCGAACAGATCATCATCACGGGGAACACGGTCGTAGACGCTCTGCACTCGATCATGAAACCGGGGGAGGGGTCGCGCAAGCGCAAGGACGGGTTGGTGCGCGTGCTGGCCACGTCGCATCGTCGCGAAAACTGGGGCGCGCCGCTGGCCGAGATCTGCAGGGCCTTGCGCGACATCGCCGAGGAGCACACCAACGTCGAGATCCTCTTTGTGGTTCACCCCAACCCCATCGTCCGTCGCGCCGCTGAAGAAGCGCTGGGCGGCTTGGACAACATCCGGATCTCCCCGCCGCTGGCGTACGGGGACTTCGTTCGGGAGATGGCGGCTGCGAACCTGATCCTGACCGACTCGGGTGGGGTGCAGGAAGAGGCGCCCACGTTCGGTACGCCGGTCGTCGTGCTGCGAGAGACGACCGAGCGGATCGAGGGACTTGAGAACGGCAACGCCATCATCGCCGGCACCACTCGTGACTCGATTCGCGCTGCTGCTTTCGCGGCGCTTGCCCGGGGCGAGGGTCGCGGCGGCAAGAACCGCCAGCTCTACGGCGACGGTCTGGCATCAGAACGGATCGTGGCCGCACTCATGGATCGCTTCTTCGGCGTCGGCGAGGACGACGAGGAGGTCTCTGGTGCAATCGACGGCGTCCGCGCATAGCGGACCGGTTCATCACCCGGCTCTCCTTCGCTTTCCCTCGCCACGGTCCAGGCCGTGAGCCTTCAGGCGGCCAGCCGGCCTCGCGCGCCGATCCATCGCGCCCTGGTCCGCTTCCCGCTGGATCGCCGTTCGGGCCTGATCGGGCTGGCGATTGCCGTTGCGGTTGTGGCGTCGATGCTGGCCTGGTCGAACGCTATCTGGAAGTTTGAGGCAAGCGGTGTCGCGTCGCTCCTGCGGTTCTCGGACACTCCGTTTACCGTGGAGCCGGCGCCGAACCCGGAGACGGGGCTGTTCGGAGGAACGATCGACGGCGGCGCGACGTTCGTGGTTGGGGATCGTCCTTCGCCCATTCCGCAGGGGGCCGCGCTGGCCGGGATCGCGATGTTCGCGGCGCTCAGCGCCGTCGCCATCCGGTGGCGGCGCGTTCCCGTCCCCGCAAAAGTGTTGTGGATTCTGTTCGCCGCCCTGGGAGTGGCAACGCTGTGGTACACAGGCTTCGTTTCGGGGACTCCGCCGCGGCCCGCGAATAGCTTGACGATCGGCTTTCAGCGCGGCGGCCTGCTGGCCGTCATGATCGCGTGCCTGCTGTTCACGTTTGAGGTGTTCCCGGTGCCGGGTCCGCTTCGCATCAAGACCGCATGGCTGGCCGGGCTGGTCGCCTTCATCGTGGTGTGGAGCATCGTGCGCATGGCGCTGGTGCTGTCCACCGTCCACCACGTCGGCTCGTGGACGTTCCTGTACGTGCAGTACTTGGCGGGGCCGATGGTCGACTTCCTTTCGGTTGTGTCCTTCTACAGCCTTGCCACGCACGGACTGGCCCGGCGCTTGCAGGAGCAGCGGCCGTGACCATCTTCGTCGAGATAGCATCCGTGCTGGTGTTCGTCGTCGTCTGCGCGTACGCCGTCCGTCACTACCGGTTCCTGTGGAACCGGCTATTCGAGCGACAGGACCGCGCGTACCAAGACCTGGCCGGATCGTTTATGCCCACCGTCACGGTCGTCATCCCGATGCACAACGAGTCTTCGGTCGCCGCCGGAGTCATCGAGCATCTGGTAGACGCCGACTATCCGCAGGAGCTCCTTCAGATCATCGCCGTTAACGACCATTCCACCGACGACACCGCACGGATCATCGACTCGTTCGCTGCGCGATACGCCAACGTCGTGACCCTCCATCGCACGCAGCCCGGTCCTCGCGGCAAGACCGAAGGCCTGAAAGAGGCGACCGAGATCGCGACCGGCGAGATCCTGTTGGTGTTCGATGCCGACTACCGGCCGGGCCGCGGTCTGGTCAAGCGGCTGGTAGCCCCGTTCTGTGATCCCAGCGTCGGCGCCGTCATGGGCCGCGTGGTGCCGTCCAACTCGGCAGCCACGACGCTGACCCGGCTGCTGGACCTGGAGCGCGCCGGCGGCTATCAGGCCAACCTGCAGGCGCGTCAGAACCTGGGTCTGCTGGTTCAGTACGGCGGCACAGTCGGCGGCGTGCGCCGCAGTGTGCTGGATGCCGTCGGCGGATGGGTGCCCCACCTGACCGAGGACACCGAGCTGACCATGCGCATCTATCTTCGGGGCTTCCGGGTCACCTATGTCAACTTGGCCGAATGCTACGAAGAAGTCGTTCAGAACTGGGATGCGCGCACGCGTCAGCTTTCGCGTTGGGCCGTCGGCCACAACAATGTGATGATCGACTATCTGCTTCCGACGCTCCGATCACCGCTGCTCACGCGGCGCCAGAAGACCGAGGCGCTGCTGCTGCTGGGGGTTTATGCCGCTCCGGTGGTGCTGCTGGCCGGCTGGATCGCCTCGATCTACCTTTCCTTCGTCGCAAGTGGCTGGTATCTGACGGTTTACACCGGCGTGCTGGGGTCACTGTCCTTCAACGCCTGGGGGAACCTGGCGGCGTTCAATGAGATCGGCAGCGCGTTGCTGCTGGACCGCCGCCGGCGCTCGATCTTGCTGCTGCCGCTGGGATTGTTCTCTTCCTTCGCGGGGATGTGGATTTGCACGGGGGCGCTTTTCAAGACCATCAAGGCTCGGATTCGCAAGACCGGGGTGCAGTGGGACAAAACGCCGCGCTACGCCACCGGTTCGGCGCAGCCCGACACAGCCC
>JBKKBA010000569.1:0-2613 GCA_046714275.1 Actinomycetota bacterium | reverse complement strand
ATCCAGGGGACGGCGGTTCGGGTGGCGATGTCGTCGTCGCGCCGCCGTCTACGGAGCCGCCTGTTGCTCCCCCGCCCTCGCCTCCGCCGACCGTCGATCCGAAGAGTGGTGGTTCTCAGCCGGCGTCTGACCCTGTCGCCGAAAAGCAGCCCTCGACGCCGGGCTACGTCTGGCTGGCACTGCTCTTCTCTCTGGCAGGTTTTGTCGCCTTCTCTCGCGCCGTGGGTGTGGAAGCGGGCGACGCCGGTGTCAACCGTGTCGCCGAGGTACTGCGCCGTCGAGCCGCCACAAAGTCAGGAGACTGATCGTCCATGCGAACTCGCTCCTTCCTGGCACTAGCCGTGGTCATGATGCTGACCCTGGCCGCATGCGGCCAGAAGCCGGGCGTTCATCGCGTCGGATTGCGTGACGGCGGCTCTGCGGACGGGGGCTTGGACGGCGGCACCGACCCAGGCAGCGGCGGAACGGACGGCGGCACCGACGGGGGAACGGACGGCGGTACCGACGGGTCGGGCGGCTCCGGCGGTTCGGGCGGAGGAACGGGCGGCGGCGGAACCGGCGGTGGAGGAACGGGCGGCGGTGGCGGCGGGATCGCGCCCGGCGCGGACCGTACCGGTGTGACGGCCGACACCATCACGATCGGCATCCATGCGCCGACATCGGGCGCGGCGCCGATCGAGCCGAAGGCCTTCGAACTGGGTTCGGACACGTACTGGAAATACATCGAGTCCAAGGGCATCAGGATTCACGGACGCAAGGTCAAAGTGATCTTCCGGGACGATAAGTACAAGCCCAGCGTCGCCGTTGATAAATGCGCTGAGATGGCGAAGGTCGAAAAGGCTTTCCTCTTGGTCGGAGCGGCAGGGACCGATCAGATTCGCGCGTGTGCGGAGTATGCGAATCGCAACGGCATCCCGTACTTCAGCGCGGGGGTTCAGGAGGCCGCGGTCAATACCTACGCGACCTACTCGGCTTTGACGATGTCGTACGCACAGCAGATGCCCTTGCTGGTGCAGTACATTCGCAAGGCGGGTGACGCCGAAGATCGCTACGGCGCCGGTGGGTCACCGCTGAAGGACGGCAAGATCATCGTCGGATTCGTCCGTCCTAACACGCCGAACTTCAACGACGCGCACCAAGCTCTGAAACGAGCGTTTGCGGTTCTGCCGGCCAGCAAGTACACGCTCAAGACCTACACCGTTCAGAAAGATGGCAGTTCGCAAGAGGCCGCACAACTGGTCAGCAACCTGAAGGGCGCCGGGGTCGATATCGTCTCGCCGATCACCGCGCCGAACTTCACCTTCTATCTGGCCAACACATCCGGACAGCAGGAGTACAAGCCACGCTACATGGGGGTCGGCGTGACGAACGGCGTCAACCAGGGCATCGCGCGAAACTGCGCGAAGCAAGAGTTCCACAACGCAATGTTCTTCTCACCGTGGCCCGCCTGGGCAGCTAGGAACACCGCAGGGGTCGGCGATCCGCAGTTCGATCAAGCCACCCAGCAGGACGACGCCAAGGTGATCAACACCCGCAACGGCGGCGGTGACTTGCTGATGGCGCTGTGGGGGATCAACAAGACCCTGCACAAGATCCTTGAGGCGGCAGGGCCGGACTTGACCCGGCAGCGGCTTGTCCAGATCATGCAGACGTTCAAGGGCGGCACAAGTGGATTCTTCCCCGATCTTTCCTACGCGCCCAGCAATCCGTTCGGAGCGAACGGAGTTCACGCGTTGGTCGGTCGTTGTGATGCGAGCGGCAGTTCGGGGGAGTACATCGAGGATCCAGGAAACCCCGGGCTGCGCAAGTCATTCTGACCGACAGTCCGGAGGAATCTGGTGACGTCTAGAGCCTCACGCCGTCGCGAGAGTCGAGCGCCATGATTCAGGCGCTGATCTTTGGGGTCATCCAGGGGGCCGTCTACGGCCTGCTGGCCCTGGGGCTGGTTCTGATCTACAAAGGCGCCCGGGTGTTCAACTTCGCCCAGGCCGAGTTCGGAACGATCGGCACCTTCCTGGCCTGGTACTTGATCGATCGTCAGGACATGCCGTATCTGGCCGGTGTGGTCATCGCCATCGCCGCCGTGGGCCTTCTGGGATTTCTGACCGAGTTGCTGATCGTCCGTCCTCTGTTCGACGCGCCGCGCGTCACGCTGCTGGTTGCGACGGCGGGGATTGCGCTGGCAGCCATCCAACTGCAACTGATCATGACCGGACCCAACGCGCAGAGCTTGGGGGCTGCGGTTGCCGGGACGGGACCCAAGATCGCCGGGATCTTTGTGTCCCCTCAGAAAATATTGATCTTCGTCGTCCTTGCCGCATTGGGATTGATCATGGCGTACTTCTTTTCGCGCACCGACCTTGGCCTTGCGGTGATCGCGACCTCGCAGGAGCCGGTTGCGACCGAGCTGGCGGGTATCTCAACGAAGCGGATCTCCTCGTTTATCTGGACGCTGGCCGCCGTGCTGGGCGCAATCGCCGGCATCTTGTTCGCCCCGTCGCTGGGCGTGTTCACTCCGGCATTCATGACGACCCAGGTCCTGCTTCCGTCGTTCACGGCTGCGCTTGTGGGGGGGATCACCAGCCTGCCGGGGGCGTTCGTCGGGGGGCAGAT
>JBKKBA010000568.1:0-2592 GCA_046714275.1 Actinomycetota bacterium | reverse complement strand
ACGAGGCGCTGACGTTTGATCACGTGCCGGCCAGCGCCGTGATCCTGGGCGCCGGCGCCATCGGCGTCGAGTTCGCCTCGCTGTGGGCATCCTTCGGCTGCAAGGTCACGATTGTGGAAATGCTGCCGTCGCTGGTGCCGCTGGAAG
The DNA here is from genome assembly GCA_046714275.1 of Actinomycetota bacterium. Taxonomy (GTDB): domain Bacteria; phylum Actinomycetota; class AC-67; order AC-67; family AC-67; genus JBKKBA01. The sequence continues at coordinate 2,445 of JBKKBA010000568.1, read as the reverse complement.
ACGCCGATGTCGGCAAAGAACTGGCGCGCGCGTTCAAGAAGCGTGGGGTCGTGTCGTTAACCGGCGCGAAGCTGGAAGAGGCGAAGGCCGGCGCCGACAGCGTCAGTTGCCGCGTCGCCGTCAACGGTAAAACCGAAACGATCGACGCCGAGGTCCTGCTGGTCGCCGTCGGTCGCGGCCCCGTCACCGACGGCGCCGGACTGGAAGCCATCGGCATCACCACCGATCGCGGCTTCGTCGTGGTGGACGACCACTGCCGCACCAACGTGCCCAACGTCTACGCGGTCGGCGACGTCATCCCGACGCTGCAACTCGCCCACGTGTCCTTCGCCGAAGGCATGCTGGTCGCCGAGCAGATTGCCGGCAAGAACCCGCACCCGCTGGACTACGACGCGATGCCGCGATGCACGTACTGCGAGCCGGAAGTCGCGTCCGTCGGACTAACCGAAGCGCAGGCGCGCGAACGCGGCGGCGACATCGAAACCAAGACCGTCGGCTTCGGCCATATCGGCAAGGCCCACATCCTGGGAGCCGGCGCGGGTTTCTGCAAAGTGGTCACCGAAAAAGGCGGACGGATCCTCGGCGTGCATCTGGTCGGACCACGCGTCACCGAGCTTCTAGCCGAAGCGATGCTCTCGTTCGGGTGGGAAGCCACCGCCGAAGACGTCGCCTCGTTCATCCATCCGCACCCGACGCTGTCGGAAGTGTTCGGCGAAGCAGCGCTCGCGCTGGCCAACCGCCCCCTGCACACCTGATTCGCTCCTTATTTCACAGGGGGCATCCCAGCGCTGCGATCCAGGGGTAGTGGTAGGTGCATACCTGCGCGGAGAACGCTCCTTCTAGTGGTTTCAAGGCTCGGATTCGATATCGGTAGGGCGTGAGGATCCATCCGTTGACGGTGATTGTGGTGACCGTCGGAGGAACGACTGCGATCCACCGTTCGGGTTTAATGAAAGATCCGGGCTAGGCGAACGCCACAGCCTTCGCGCCGTTGATGATCTCCTCTACGACCTTCGCGGCGCCGACGATCTTTGCGCCCTTGACCACTTTGTCTTCAGTGATCCCGCGTGGCTTGGTACACGCTCCGCAGAGCCAAACTTCGCCCCCGTTGGAGACGAACTCGCCAAGCACATCCGACAGCGCCGGCAGCCCGGGCGACTTCACGCCGGCAGTTCCGCCTTCGGTGCCGAGCCAGACCGCGTCGATGGTGCAGACCACGACCGCTTCCTGCCCGGCGGTGGCCGCGATGTTGGCGGCGACGAACGGAAGGATTGCGCGCTCGGGACTCTCTTTTCCGTTGGTGCAGTTGAACAACATTTTCTCGCTCATTTCACACACTCCACTGTTATCGAGAGACTTCCGTCCTCGTTCTGATCGACCGAAAGCACTTGCTGTCCCATCATGCGTGCGAGCGGCGGCAGGTCTTCCTTGGCCGCCGGGTCGCGGGCCACCACAGTGAGCACGTCGCCCACCGCGATCGACTTGATGCGCCGGCTGAACTCGCCGGACAGCCCGTCCGTGCACCCCATCGTCCCGGCGTCAAAGGTGTGCAGCACGCCGGATTCGATTTCGGGTTCCGGGCGGAACCCCGAGCACAGGATGTCGAGCGTTGCGATCTTCCCATCCTCGGTCCGGCAGAACGCCTGCTGCTCGATGACGTGCCACCCCGATTCGGGGACGAACGGATGCGGCCGGAGCCGGAACCGATAGTGAATCCGCATCCGGTCCGCGACCGCCTCGGTGCTCGCCTGTTGAACCTCGAATCGCTCCGCGGCCCCGAACCATGCCTCGAGCCGTTCCCTGACCCCGGCCGGGTCCTGCACCTCTATCACTCCCGAAGGCAACAACCCACGCAAGCGAACCGCTCGAGAAAGCGTCGCCTCGACCGCCGCGAAGTCCCGCCCCGCGAGTGCCTCGACGAACGCGATCGATGGAGCCTCGTCGACCGTAAACTGCCCCTGCGTCGGTCGCGCGTCGACATCGCAAGCCGGAACCGCGCTGCCCATGATCACTCCTCCTTCCCTCGTCTGCCGTTTCCTTACATCGTCGGCCGTTCGGTCCATCCGGACCGATGCCCACGTTAGGAGGGCGTTCTTCGTCAACTCTTCGGCAACCTCAATCGGGCATGTTCCAGTGTCGTCACAAACTTCTCCAGCGAAGTCAGCGACGCAGCAACGTCCCTGGGCAACCCTCTGGCGCGCAGAGGCGCGAAGAACATGCGGTTGAGGAACTGTTTCGGGTTGAGGTCCCATGTAACGCGCACCCTCGACCCAATTCCATTCGGAGCGACCTCCCACGACCAAATGGAGAAATCGGGGTCGCCGTCGGGGCTCGATTGGTACTCGAAGCGCCGCGCCTCGGCATCCAGCGTCAGCACGCGTGAGCGGCTGGGGAACCTCTGGCCGTAGATGTGCATCTGGACGACCCACTCGGCCCCCTCTTCCA
>JBKKBA010000567.1:0-5066 GCA_046714275.1 Actinomycetota bacterium | reverse complement strand
GTGCTACGTGGAGCCAAGCGCAAGGGGGTCAAGTACTTCGGCCCGTTCGCCCACGCCTACGCGATCCGCGAGACCCTGGACCTGCTGCTGCGAACCTTCCCAGTCCGCACGTGCTCGGAAGGCGTCTTCGACCGATGCCGGCGCATCGATCGGCCGTGCCTCTTCTACGACATCGGAAAGTGCGCCGCCCCGTGCGTCGGGAAGGTAACGACCCAAGAGCATCGGGGGATCGTCGACGAGCTGATCGACTTCATGGAGGGCCGCTTCGATGAAGTTCTCAAGCGCTTGGAGCGGCAGATGCTGGATGCCTCCGATGCGCTGGAGTTCGAGCGAGCGGCACGGCTTCGCGATCAACTGGCCAGCGTTCGCACCGCGATCGAGAAGCAGGTGGTTGTCTCTGATCGTGGTGAGGATTTGGATGCGATCGCGATCGCCGAGGATCAGTTGGAAGCCGCGCTGCAGGTGTTCTTCGTTCGGGGCGGCCGCCTGGTCGGGCGCAAGGGTTTCATTGTCGACAAGGTCGAAGAGCTGGACACGCCGGCGCTACTGGCGACTTTTGTTCGCGACCTCTACATGACCACCGACGAGGTTCCTCGCGAGGTTCTGCTGCCCGTCCTGCCTGCCGGCGCCAAGGTGCTGGCCGCGTGGCTGGGCGAGCGTCGCGGCGCGAAGGTCGATTTCCGCACGCCGCAGCGCGGTGACAAGCGCACCCTTATGGAATCGGTGGCCCAGAACGCGCGTGAATCGTTCACGCAGCACAAGCTGCGCCGCCGCAGCGACTTCGCGGCTCGAGCCAAGCAACTGCACTCCCTCCAAGAGGCGATCGGACTGGAAGAGGCGCCGCTGCGGATCGAGTGCTTCGACATCTCCAATACGGGGCCTCTTGAGGTGGTCGCCTCGATGGTGGTCTTCGAAGACGGGCTTCCGCGGCGCAGCGACTATCGGAAGTTCAAGATCCGCACCGTCGAGGGCCAAGACGACTTCGCCTCAATGGCCGAGGTGATTCGTCGCCGGTTCGCCCGCTACCTGGCCGATCGGGACCAGCCGGCCGAGAAGGGCCGGCGCTTTGCCTACCCGCCCAATCTGGTGGTGGTAGACGGCGGCCAAGGCCAGCTTTCGGCAGCGCTGGGCGCCCTGGCCGATCTGGGCATTCAAGAGGTGACGGCGATCGGTCTGGCGAAGCGCTTCGAGGAGGTGTGGCTTCCCAATGCCGACACGCCGTTGGCTCTGCCCAGAGGCAGCGAGGCGCTGTACCTGCTGCAGCACATTCGCGACGAGGCCCACCGCTTCGCGATCATCTACCACCGTCAGCGGCGTGGGAAGCGCATGACGGCCAGCCAGTTGGACCACATTCCCGGAGTAGGTCCAGAGCGCAAGCGTGCTTTGCTGAAGACCTTCGGCTCCATTCGCCGTATCCTGGAAGCGACAGAAGCCGAGGTCGCGTCGGTGGTCGGCGCGTCGGTGGCACGGCGCGTGGTCCAGGTGCTCCGCGGCCTTGAGCCGCTGCAGGACCCGGTCCGATCGCCGCGACGGTCGGAGTAACGGTCGGAGTAACCAGAGAGAGGCGGACGGCAAGTGGCCAGAGCGTTAGGCCGGCGGCGGCGGGAAGATCCGCTGGAAGGTCCCGACTTCACGATCATTACCGGCATCTCCGGCGCCGGCCGATCCGAGGCGGCCAAGGTCCTTGAGGATCTGGGCTACTTCGTCATCGACAACCTGCCCCCCGCGTTGATCGGGAAGATGGCCGAGCTGGCCGCATCTCCGGGCACCCCGGTCAAGCACGTCGCACTGGTCGTCGATGTTCGCGGCGGGCAGTTTTTCGCGGAGCTGGAGGCCGCGCTCAAGGATCTGACGTCGCGCGGCGTCGGGTACCGCATCCTGTACCTGACGGCCGACGACGAGGCCCTGGTGCGCCGCTTCGAAGCCACGCGCCGCCGCCATCCGCTGGCCGACCGCATCGTCGACGGTATCGCGATGGAGCGCGGCCAGCTAGAGACGATGCGCGGCGTGGCGGACCTGGTGATCGACACATCCGCCCTGACGCCGCACGAGCTTCGGGATCGCATCGTGACGACGTTCTCGCGGCAACCGCGCGAGGTTCGCCTGCGGATCACGGTGGTGTCGTTCGGCTACAAACACGGTGTCCCGCTGGATGCCGACATCGTGATGGACGTTCGTTTCCTGCCGAACCCGCATTGGGTCGAAGAGTTGCGTCCTCTGACCGGCACCGACGCGCCCGTTCGCGACTACGTGATGAGCCGGGAGACGACGGCCGCATTCCTGGCTCGCTTTGAAGACCTGCTTTCGGTCCTGATCCCCGGGTATCTGGCGGAGGGCAAGCACTACCTGACGCTTGCGATCGGATGCACCGGCGGACGCCACCGGTCGGTCGTGGTGACCGAAGAGATCGCGGAGATGCTTCGCGATCGCGGGCTTTTGGTCAACATCGAGCATCGAGACATCGACCACGCCTGAGGATTCCGTGACGGACTCCACGAACCGTCGCGCGCCCGGATCGGGCCTGCCTCGCATCGCGTGCATCGGCGGCGGCCACGGCCTGTACGCGGCGCTGAGCGCCGCGCGCCAGCTCACTCCGGCCGTCACCGCCGTCGTGACGGCCGCCGACGACGGCGGTTCTTCCGGCGTGCTGCGATCGTGGCTGGGGATTCCCGCGCCCGGCGACCTGCGCATGGCGATCGCCGCGCTGGCCGAGCCCGACCAGGCGGCGCTGTTGCAGTACCGGTTCAGTGACGGCGATCTTGCCGGCCATCCCTTGGGGAACCTGATCATCGCGGCGCTGGCGGACGTGCGCGGCGACTTCGTTCGCGCCGTCGCCGACACCGCGAAGCTTGCCGGCGTGTTGGGAGCCGTGTATCCGGCAAGCCCTCAGCCGTTAACGCTGCACGCAATGATCCAAGGCTCGCAGGTGGATGGACAGGTCGCGATCGCTCAAGGCGCCGGCGCGGTGGAGCGCCTGTGGCTGGATCCATCCGACCCGCCGGCGACTCCGGAAGCCGTGGAAGCCATCGAGTCCGCCGATCTGGTTGTGCTGGGCCCGGGAAGCCTGTTCACCAGCGTGCTGGCGGCGCTCATCGTGCCGGGGATCGGCCGCGCCGTGCGCAACGCGCGCCGGGTGGCCTTCGCGCTGAACCTTTCCCAGCAGATGGGCGAGACGGCCGGGATGAGTGCGATCGCGCACGTGGATGCGCTGGGGGCGCACGTCCGCCGGTTGCGCTTGGACGCGATCCTGGTCCACGACGGACCGGCCGACCAGATCGCCCACCCGGTCGCACTCGACGAGCCGGCGCTGCGCGTGCCCGTCGTGAAGGCGGATCTTGCGTCGGGCACGGTTCACGACCCTGCCAAGCTTGCGACGGCGCTGAAGTCTCTGCTGTGAGTCAGTCGTTCAGCCGCCGCGTGAAATCCGAGCTGGCGCATGTGCGCGCGCCCCGCGAGTGTTGCCGGCGCGCATCCCTGGTGGCGTTCGTGCGCTCCGCGGGCACACTGCATCTGCTGCCCGAGGGCCGCAGCGCTCTGGAGGTCGAGGCGCCCGACGCCGGCACCGCCCGCGCCGTCTACGAGGTGCTCTCCACTTTGGGGGCCGGCCCCGAGGTCCGATTGTTCTCGCCGGGGCGCGCCCACCCGCACGAGCACTACATCGTCCGCGTCGAAACGTCTGATCGTAGCCTGTTCAAGCGCGCCGGCGCCGTCGGGCGCGACGGGATGCCGTCGGCCGGTGTGCCGCGCGGCGTTGCCTCGCGCCGGTGCTGCTCCGGCGCATACTTGCGAGCCTCGTTCGTGGCCCACGGCACCGTGTCGCCGCCGCGAGGCGCCGCGCACCTTGAGATCCGCGCCGCCGATCGCACCACGGCCGAGGGGCTGGCGCAGCTTGCGGCGCGTGTCGGCGCGCGCATGCGCATCCGGGAGCACCGGGGCTTCGCCGCCTACACCAAGGACGTTGCCTCGGTCGGCGCGCTGCTGGCGGCCATGGGCGCGCACCAGTCCTATCTTCAATGGGAAGCCGGTGGCGTCTGGGCAACCGTCCGCGGCGAAGCCAACCGGCTGGCCAACGCCGATCGAGCCAATGTTCGCCGAACCGTCCAAGCCAGCGTCGCCCAGCGCGACGCCATCCGCCGCCTGGACGCTCACGGGCGCCTGGAGCGCCTGCCCATTGCTCTGAAGGACGCCGCGCGGGTCCGCCTGGAGCACCCCCACGCGTCGCTGGGCGAGCTGGCCACTTTGCTGGGCGTCTCCAAAAGCGCGATCGCCGACCGTCTCCGCCGCCTGATGTCGCTGGCCGGCTGATGATGCTGCCTGCCCCGGCAACCATCCGTGCAACCACCGGCGCAACCACCGGGGCAACCCTCGCCCCACCGGGCCGAAACGGGCCCGATGTGAGCCTTCACCCCCAGCCGAATTAGACTGGCGCCACGCGACGTTTTCCGGGAGGACACTCAGATGACCATTAAGGTTGGGATCAACGGCTTCGGCCGAATCGGCCGCAACTTCTTCCGCGCGGTCGCCAAGCGCGGCGCCGACATCGACATCGTCGGCGTGAACGACATCACCGAGCCGGCCACGCTGGCCCACCTGTTGAAGTACGACTCCGTGCATGGAGTCTTGGATGCGGAAGTAAAAGCGACCGGCGACGCGATCAGCGTGTCGGGCAAGGAGTTCCGCGTCACGGCCGAGCGCGATCCGGCGAACCTGCCGTGGAAGGCGCTGGGCGCCGAGATCGTGATCGAGTCAACGGGGCTCTTCACCGACCGCGACAAGGCCCAAAAGCACGTTGAAGCGGGCGCTCGCAAAGTGATCATCAGCGCGCCGGCCAAAGGCGAGGATGCGACCTTCGTCATGGGTGTCAACGACGATCTGTACGACCCGGCCAAGCACCACATCATCTCCAACGCGTCGTGCACGACCAACTGCGTGGTCCCGATGGCGAAGGTGCTGCGCGACGCGTTCGTCATCTACAAGGGCTTCATGACGACCATCCACGCGTATACCAACGACCAGAAGTTGGTCGTCCTGTGGTATATTTATATTATTAGCGCGCGGGCCTCTGG
>JBKKBA010000566.1:0-6122 GCA_046714275.1 Actinomycetota bacterium | reverse complement strand
CCGTTGATCTGCGTGAACTGCGCGTCGGTGGTGCCGGGATCAAGCGTCAGCGAGACCGTCTGGCCGGCCAGGCCGGCAAAGCCGGTGCCGTCATCATGTGTGAGCGTGATGGTAAAGGTGTGCGGGTCGCCGACCTTGTTCTTCGCCGACTTCGGAGTCACGTCCAGTGCGAAGGCGTGGTACGACTTGGCGGCGCTTCCGCTGATCGTGCGCGCGTTGTTCGAACTGTCGGTGGCCTGATACGTGGCCGTCAGGTCCACCTGGCCGGGAGTGCTGGCGGTGATCGTCGCCGTGCACTGCCCGTTGGCATCCGTGGTGCACGTTCCGGTCAAGCCGGTGGCCGGCTGGCCGTTGATCGAGGAGAACTGCGCATCGGAGGCGCCGGGGTCCAGCGTCAACGCGAGCGACGCCCCCGAGACTCCCAGCGGTCCAGAGCCCGAGTCCTTGGTCAGGGAAATCGTGAACTCATGGGGCCGGTTGATCTCATTGCGGGCTTCGGTCGGCGTGACCTTGAGCGCGTAGCGGACGAAACTCTTCGATGCCGTCGCCGATGACTCGCCCGCGTCGAAGCCCGTGGTCGAGCCGGTGAACGTTCCGTTGACCCAGGCCCGGATCGAGGTCGTGCACGGACCGGTCGTGGTGAGCGTGGTGGTCAGCTCGCCGTTGGTGCCGGTGACGCCGCTGGTCACGCTCAGGCTTCCGCAGTCTGCAGGCGTGCCGCCGAAGAGGCCGAACGTAACCGGCACGTGAGGAAGCGGGGTGTTGGTGCCCACTTCGAAGACGCGGGCGGTCAGCACGTGGTCGTCGTCGTCATAGTTCTCCGCGCTGGCGGGAGTCAGACTGATGTCGTAGACCAGGGATCCGGAGTTGGTCCTTGTCTGCTCGGGTACGAACGTCTCGGAGCCGGTTGGGCCCTGCCAGATCAGGTTGGTTCCATTCCGAACCTCGAAGTGGTAGGTCATCGTTCCGTCTGGGATTTGGTTGTCCTGTGCGGTGTAGGTCCCGTCGCCGTCTGGATCGGTGAGCTGAATCTGGCGGGCCTCTGGGCCGGACACTCCGGGAACGGTGTAGACCGCGAAGACACTTGAGCCTTCGATCGGCTTGGGGGTAAAGGAGAAGGTCCAGTTCTTGGTGCCGCAGTTGTCAAGGTCGGCCGGCTTGCGCACGGTCCGGTCCTTCAGCACGCCGTTTGCCGGGTTCGCCGTCGAGTTCGACTTGAGGAAGACCTTGCCGAATCCCGGGCAGTCCTCGAAGAAGCCGAACGCATCCAGCTTGATCGCGGCCTCCGCGAAATTCCACTTATTTGTCCCCAGGGCGTTGGCGTTCGTCGCCGCGTCCCAGTCGGTGCCTTGGACGGGCGCGGCGGGGATTGCGACCCAGATTCCGACCAGGTGGTCCCCGCTCCATTGGAAGATCTTCGGTGTGGTCACCTGTCCGCCTTGAGTGACCGGGAGAAGGACCAACAGGTCGCCCGCGGTGCGGACAGGGATTTGGGGGGTGGCTGGGTTGGCGTCGTTGTCGAAGGTCGCCGAAGACCGGTTGAACTCGGCGCTGAGGTTCGCGTCTCCGGAGTCCCCTAGGCGAGTGAACCGCAGGTAGAGGAACGGGACGCCGCCGATCTTGCGCTGTCCGACGGCACCGCTGGTGATGTCGCTCTTCTGTGGCGCCGATCCACAGCCAAAGGTCCACGTGCCGGGCGTGTACTCCCCGGAGCCACCGCCGGTAAAGATGTTGTCCTCTCCGACAGGGCATTCGGTTCCCTCAGGGTCCGTAAACGTGAGTGCCTCGGGGAACGTGTCCCAGTCGATGCCGGCAAGCGCTTGCTCGGTGGTATTGCCGTCGATCTCGAAGTCACCGATCGTCGCCGGCCCGGAATGACCTGCCAGCGCCGCGATGCTGCCCGACAGCATCGAAATGACTACCAGCGTCAGTGTCCAGCGTTTGAATGAGCGCATCGTCCTTATCCCCCTTGTCGGAGCCCGGCCAACCGAAGGCCGAAATTCCCCTATAGAGGCTTCGGCACCAAGTGGGTGATTTCCTTTTAAGTCCTGCCTTTTGGGGCGTTAGGGCGCCAAATATTTCAAGTCAGCGCGGAGCGTGGTAGATCAGCCACCGTTTGGTCGCTTGAAATACCGTGATTTGTCTGTATGAAGCAGGACTTTCCGTCACAGCGGGCGAATGGGAAGGGTTGAAAGACTTAGGAATCGCGCCCCCAGGCCGGGCCGGGGGGCGCTCGGGGTTCAAGGGGGAATTCAAATGTCTCGCGCGCGCGCGCTCGTCATTCTGCTTGCTATCGCTCTGGTGATCGTCCCGCAGGCCGGCTTCACGGCCGGTTCTGCAGTGGGCAGCTTCGAGATCGACGGCAACACGGTCGATCCGGATCCCAATGTCGAGCCGATGGATTGGCAGACGCCCCCGCCCAACGTGGTCTTGCTGAACGACATCGGCGGGAAGGGCGACCCGACGACTTTCAGCGGCTCCAAAGAGCTGAATCCCGACGGCTGGACCATCGTTTCCGGCTCGGCCCCCAGCAAGGCGGACCTGACCGGGGGTGCGATCGCCTTCCGCGATATCGGCGACGACACGTTCGTCTATATGAACTTCAGCCGTCTGGGTAACAACGGCGCCGCCTTCGCGAATTTCGAGTTCAACCGCTCGGAGTCTAGCTTCGTGAATTCGGAGGGTTCCACGGTGCCGTTCCGCACGGCCGGCGACTTACTGGTGGCACTGTCCATCGAGCAGGGCGGCCAGAATCTGGCGCTCGACCTGAAGCAGTGGGCGGGCAACAACCTGTCGGGAACCTGGAACTCGCTGGGCGCCGGCGCGCAGGGGACCACCTGGGACGCCGCCGTGAATGCCGACGCAAACGGCCGCTGGACGTTCGCGGAAGCCGTGCTGGCGATCTCCGAATTTATCCCCAAGGGATGCCCTGGGCTTGGCGCGGGGTGGATCAAGACGACATCGGCTCCTTCGTTCGAAACAGCCTCGCTGCAGGACTTCACCGAGCGCAAGGCGCTGAACCTGAACAACTGCGGCACGAAGAACTGGCAGTTCTCGTTCAGCCCGGCGCCGATCGACGGTGCGACCGTCCACGCCGTCTACACGCCCAGCGACGGCGTCGAGCGCACGCTGCAGTTGGCGGGACCCGACGTGAACGGGCTGTTCACTGCCGTGGACACCAAGATTCCGGCCGGCTCGCTGAGCTACCGCTTCGAGGTCCGAAACGCGAACGGTACCGTCTGGGGCGGACCCACGCAGACGGAAACCTTCGCCCCGTTCGAAACGAAGACGAACGTCGGCAGCCTTACCTATGAGTTGCTCTTGGATCCGGCCAAGGCCGAGAACTTCTCCGGGAAGCCGCACACGCTGACCGCGACGCTCCGCGAGGTCGGCACGCTGGTGCCGCTGGTTGGCATTCCGATCGGTTTCGTGAATGAAGGCACCTGTGGAACGCTCAGCGCGACCAGTGGGACCAGCGATGCAAACGGACAGGTGACGACGGTACTGACGTCGGCGACCGCATGCACGACCACGATTCGTGCCTTCCTGAACGCGCTCGGCACACCGGCCGGTTACGACATCGGCGATCCCAGCGCGACGGCAGGAAAGACGTTTGTCTCGTACTCGCTGACGGTCGCGCCACCCAAGGCCGTCAATGTCGTTGGATCGCAGCACACCTTCACGGTGACTCTGCTGCGCGACACCGGAAGCGGGGGAGTGGGTTATAAGGGCCAGACCGTGCACCTGACGCTGACCGGCACCGCTGCCTCGCATTTCGTATCGATCAACGGCGACCCGGCAAGCGGCAGGGAAGCCGATTGCACAACGCAGGACAACGGAACATGCTCGGTCGTGATCACGTCAACGACCACGGGCACGACCTCGCTCAGTGCGTCCTACACGACCCTCAACGACTCCGGTGAGGGAACCGTCACCAGCTCAGGCGAAAAGCTGTACGTGGACTACCGCATCAAGGTCACGCCCCCGTCCGCCGTCAACAAGGTAGGCGACCCGCACGTGTTCACGGTGCTGGTCGAGAAGGACACCGGCAGCGGATTCGTGCCGTTGGCGGGAGCCTCCGTCAAGCTGGTGCTTGACGCCGGTGGCACCGACGCCACGCTGGTGTCGATCAACGGCGCTCCGGCTTCGGGCACGACCGGCACATGCATCACGACCGCCGATGGCACGTGCACCGTCGTTGCCGTCGCGACGACGGCCGGGCAGGTTTCGCTGACGGCCTCGATCGATCAGGTGCTCGATTCCGGGGACCTTCACCGCGAAGCGACCGGGACCAAGCTGTTCTCGGACTTCACTCTGACCGTGACGCCGGGGACGGCTCTCAACGAGGTCGGCCAGCCCCACACGTTCACCGTCACGCTACGGCGCAACGACGGGGAAGGATTCTTCGGTTTCGTCGGACAGACGATCACGCTGACGCTGAACCCCGGCGGATCCGACGCGCACTTCACCAGCATCAACGGTGATCCGGCGTCGGGCACCAGCGCGACGTGCATCACGCAGGCCGGTGGCATCTGCTCGGTCACGATCGTTGCGACGACGCCGGGTGCCGTCACGCTTACCGCGGACTGGTCCCTAAAACTGAGCGAAACGTCCACGGCCGTCCGCACCGCCGGCGGGGCAAAGACCTACTTCAGCGCCGCGCTGACCATCGCCCAGTGCCCGACCACCAGCGCGCCGGGCGGCACGGTGGACTACACGCTCGCACCGACCGTCACGGGTACCGACCTGCACAACGTGTCGCTGGTCTTCCACCTGTCGGAGGGTCTGGGCTTCTTGAGCGCCACGCCGGCCGCGACCTCGGCCCCGGTCGTGGGTTCCAGCGGTGACGTTGTCTGGTTCATCGGCACGCTGGCCGACGGCGCGTCGCCGACCTTTACCTTGCGAGCCTCTGTCGGCGGGTCGGTTCCGTCCGGGACGATTCTTGCCGGCACGGCCGAGTTGAGCGCGGATGAGTTGACGGTCAACAAAGTCGTCGATCACCTCGTCGCCATCTCCACCGCAGGCGCCGGGGCGGCCGGCCGCGCATTCGGCATCTCCGCCGATGTCCTTGGCTCGCCGCTGATAACCGCGACACCCGACACCGACCTTGCCGGCCAGAACCCCGGCGAGGTTTTGGGCCTGCACGAGCCCGGCATCGACATCTCGCTCCTGCGCGTCCAGAACACCACCACAACCGGCCCGGCGTCCGTATCCGACACGGCGCTTGTGACGACGGGAAGCGTTGCCCTGGATGTCGGCGGCGTGAAACTGTCGGCACGTGCCGTCGCGGTTCGTTCGACCAGTGCCGCGTCGGCCTTGACGGCAGGATCGACGTTTGCCGGATCGACGGTTCAGGACCTGGTCGTCAACGGCACGCGCTATGACAATGTCATCGAGCCGGTCACGATCAAGATCGGCGACCCGCTCGCCCCGATTGCCGAGGTGCGCGTGCTGGAGACGACGGGCACGGGTGCGGAGGCAAGCGATTCGCAGCCGGCAGCCGGACTGTTCTCCAGCAGCCTGGACGTGAATGCGATCCACGTGATCGTCTACGACCTGGCCGCGACCCCGATCGACGAGAGCACCGACATCGTCATCGCTCACGCCGGCAGCTCGGCGGCATTCCCGTCGGGTCTGGCGTGCGGAGCGTCGATCCCAGAGGTAGCCGGGGATGCGTTCCTGACGCATCTGTACGGAGTGATGCCGCCGCTTGGGACCGCTCAGACCGGCCTGGTGACGTTGCCGATCACCGGTGGCGAGCGAACGGCCGACGTAGCCGACACGTCGCCGCTCGGCTCGATCGCCGGTCGCACTCGCACCGAAGGCACGCTCGACCCGCTTGCGGCCTCATCGCGGGCGACGGTTGAGGACCTGGACCTGCTGGACGGGGCGATTGTCGCGAAATTGATCGAGGCCACGTCGTCCACGTCGTCGGGATCGACGGCCCGGACCGCGACGATTGCCGCCTTGACCGTCGCAGGTACCGACGTGTGCGCGGCACTTGGAGTGACGGGCACATGCGCTCCGGAACCGGGAGCCGTGCTGCTTCTGGATGGAGGCAACGTGATCGTGCTGCTGAACGAGCAAGTCGGCGGTGGTCGCGTGAATGCGGTGCATATCTT
>JBKKBA010000565.1:0-3873 GCA_046714275.1 Actinomycetota bacterium | reverse complement strand
AGCATCTGCTCCTCGCGAAGAATCAGAGCCAGGAACAGTTCGTGCTTGGACGGGAAGTAGCGATAGACGGTCTGGCGGGACAGGCGGGCTTGCGCGGCGACATCGCCGATCGTCGTCCGGCCCAGGCCGACACGCGACGCGCACTCAAACGCCGCGTCCAGGATCCGAGCCTGAGTCGGCTCTTCAACCGGCACCGCCGTGGATTGCATGACCGCCGTCATCCCGATGTGACAATAGAACGCCGACTGTAATGTTGTCAATGCCTGTCGATGAAGTCCAGGAGGATCGCGAGGTGACCGGCATCCTTTTCGCGGCCTGCCGCGCGCTTCGAGCGCACGATGTCGGCGAGGGACGCAACGGGGATGCTGACTCCCAGCCGCTCGATGACCCGCGAGTCGCGCTTGAGATCATCGAACCCAGTAGTCCCGTCGGGCACGAAGCAGACATCGAATGGTCCAAACCGAGTGATGAACGTCATCGTGACCATGCCGGAGAAGGTGCGCTCGTCCAAGGGAATGTCAACGGGTCCGTCAAGACCGGGGGCACGCAGCTTCGCGTCCAGATCGCGAAGGGCCCGGGCCAACCGCTTTTTGTTCTCCACGTCGGACGCCGGCGTCACGTCCAGGTCGGCAGTACGCGGGAGCGGCACACCCTGAAGCAGCGCAGCCAGCCCGCCGATCACCACGTATTTCACTCTGCGCGCGTTGAGGATCTCGATGATGCTTTCGAACGCAACCGGTGTGAGGTCTTCTTTCATTGCATAGCCCGACCCCGGTTGCGGCCGGCCCGCGTTTCTTTTCCTTTTCGTGCGGCAGCCACAAGCTCGCGATCTCTCCGGCGCCAACCTTGGACCACTTCGGCGGGCAAGCTCGCCTCGTAGCGCGCCATCCAATCATCATGATCGTCCAGCGGTTCCAACCGGATGCGAAGATCCAGGCCCGCGGCCCGCACGATTCGCGCCAGCGTGTCCAGCGAAGGCGACCGCCGTCCACTTTCGTAGGCGGCGATCGCCGCCTGCGACGTTGCCGCCATGCCGGCGAGCCGGCGCTGCGACAACCCGCGCTCCTTCCGCGCCAGCCTGATGAGATTTGCCGCCCAGTCGCTCATACTCCAATGATACCGCATCAGGCGTCAGTCATGACAGCGTATCCGATGTCGCAACCTGGCCCGCCTTCTGGGTACGAGGGGTTGCGGCTTTCGTTTTCCCGTTCCAGCGGTTCGAGTCCTCCGACGCATGCTCGAACCACGCTCGTCTCTGGCGCTCGACGGGACCGGGCACGAATCTGATTGGGACTCTGTTTCTCTTCCCATGCCTTGACGATATGTCGAATCTGACATATCATTCAGGCTGGTGATCGATCGTGACAAGCCCCTCGCTTGGTTGTCGGGTGGATGAGGATGCCATCGTGATCGCGGACGTCTTCGCAAAGAAGTCTCAAGCGATGCCCAAAGCGGTGATCGATGTTTGCAAGAAGCGCCTTCGACCGAGCCGCGAAAGGGAGGTGAGAACCGGTGAAGAATACAAAGAAGCAGCGTCTTGAGGCAGCAGGATTCCGAGTTGGAACCGCCGCCGAGTTCCTCGAACTTACTGATGAAGAGGCTGCGTTTGTCGAATTGAAGGTTGCGCTGGCGACCTACTTACGGCAACTGCGGGCAAAACGCGGGTGGACGCAGGTCGATGTTGCGCGCCGCCTGCGCTCGAGCCAATCACGCGTCGCGAAAATGGAGGCCGTCGATCGATCGGTGTCACTCGATCTTCTCGTACGATCCTTGCTCGCGCTCGGGGTCACCAGCAAAGAAGTCGGCCGGATCATCGCGCGAGCTGCATGAGTGCATCACCAGTTTCCCACCATCAGCCCTTCGTCGCGACGTAGTAGTTGTTGAAGATGTCATCTTCGATCTCGTGGAGGTCAATCGAGGTGAAGCCGGCCGCCGCCAGCATCTCTCGCGCCACCCGTTCGCCCCACATCGTTCCCAGACCGAGCCCGTCGTCGGCGAGCGAGACGGTCATGCAGTGCATGGTCGATACCGTGTAGAGGAGCGGCGCCAGCGGGTGCTCCATGTCGCCGGCGATCGAGCTGGAGCCCTTGATGTCGACGCAGAGGAAGGTCCCCCCCGGCCGCAGCGAAGCGGCGATTCCGGCGAGAGCGAGATCGGGCCGGGCTTGGTCGTGGATCGCATCGAAGGCCGTGATGAAGTCGAACTGCTCAGAACCGTCGAGCGTTGCCGCGTCCCGGGCCTCGAAGCGAGCATTGCTCAGTCCCTTTCGCTCGGCCTCAGCGCGCCCGACGGTCACCGCCTCCTCCGACAGGTCGAGGCCCGTGAAGCGGCTGCCGGGAAACGCCTCGGCCATCAAGTTCACCGCATGGCCCGAGCCGCATCCAACGTCGGCGACGTCGATCCCGGCGCGAAGCCGGTCCACGATGCCCGGGACCAAAGGAAGCGTCACCTCGACCAAGGTGGCGTCATGGACCGCGCCGCTGCCCTCGGCCATGAGGGAGTGGAACTTCGGGAACGCGCTGTAGGGCACCCCTCCGCCGATCCGGAACCCATCGACGACTTGGTCTTCCACGCCGGCAAGCAGTCCGATGAACTGCGTCTGTGCGGCGAGGTTCGCGGGCCCGGCCGCGCGGGTGAGCCATGCGGCGTGTTCGGCAGGAAGCGAGAAGGTCAACGCGTCCCCGTCGTGCTGGACGATGCCGCCGGTGGTCAACGCGCCGAGCCATTCGCGCACGTAGCGCTCCTGCAGGCCGGCGGCCTTCGCGATTTCGTCGCTCGTCGATGGGGGCAGCTCCGACATCGCATCCAGCAAGCCGGTCTTGTGCCCGATGCTGAGCATGAGCGCCAGGCCGGCGTCGTTCAGGAGCCCCGTGAGTCGTCCTGCGAACTCCTGAGATTTCTGTGTGTCCACCGTCATGGCCGTTCCCCCTCGCTATCCAGCACGGTCGCGCCAACTAATGATGGGGGCATAGTAGGAACGACCGTGCTATCTTGTCAAGGTGGCAGTTGAAGAAACCTCGGAACGCCGCCGTCGATCCGACGGCGAGCGGACACATGCCGCGATTCTGGAATCGGCGACGCGCCTGGCGTCGATCGAGGGGGTGCACGGGCTGACGATCGGTCGTCTGGCCGAGGAAACCGGCATCAGCAAGAGCGGCCTCTACGCCCATTTTGGCTCGAAGGAGCAGCTTCAGATCGAAGTGATCCAGGCCGCCGGGGAGATCGTCATGCGGGAGGTCGTACAGCCCGCGATGGAAGCGCCCGAGGGCCTCCGCCGACTCGAGGCATTTACGGAAGCCTATTTCTCCTACATCGAACGGTGGGTCTTCCCGGGCGGCTGTTTCTTCTCGTCGCTCCTGGCCGAGGCCGACGCGCGCGGCGGGCCCATCCACGACATCGTTGTCGAGGTCCAGCGCCAGGCGGACGCCGAAAAGACCAAGCTCGTGCGCGCCGCGCAGCGGACCGGAGAGCTCGACCGTCGGATCGACGCCGCGCAACTCGCCTTCGAGATCGACGCCTGCATGAGCCAGGCGAACTATCTGTTCGTCTTGTTCCGGGATCCCGACGTGTTGCGGCGGGGGCACAAGGGAATCCGCCGGATCCTGGACGCTGCGAGGGTCAAACGCTGAGCTGCGCTGCGCTGCAACGCAGAGGTCGACGGTTCGACCACTCACCGCCCTGGGCGCTTGCCGCGTTCCTGACGCAACTGTTCGAGTTCGGGGAGCGCTCGGAGGTCTTTCGCGCGGGCTACCGTTCTCTTTGATGCGATGATGTCGTCGAGTGAGGCCAAGCGCACCTCGATCCCGAATGCCTGGACACGATCCGCATTCTTCAGCAGCGCGCGATAGCCGCCGACACCGTCGATCGCCATCG
>JBKKBA010000564.1:0-5402 GCA_046714275.1 Actinomycetota bacterium | reverse complement strand
GGTCACCATCGCCGCGCGCGTGGCCGTTCCGGCCGGCAAGGAAGTCGTCGTGGCGTTCACCGTGGACGCGCGCGAACTCGATGCGCGCGAACTGAACCAGAACTCAAAAGCGGATCTGGCCGCTCTGGTCGTGGAGAACGCCGCGGCACCCCTGTCCGGCGGCCTTCAAGTCGTCGAGCGCGTGGCCATCATGCTTCGGCCCACCGCCGCCGTCGCCGCCCCGGCAACCGCCGGCGGAACGCGCTCTGCCGGCGATGGCGTGCCGGGCCTGCCCACCTGGTGGCTGGCCGGTCTTTTCGTGGCAGTCGGCTCGATTCTCGCCGGCCTGCTTCGGAAGCGCCGCGCCGACCAGCCGTCGCCGGCAGCGGTTCGAAGCGAAGGGAGCGAATGGAGTCACACCGCTCACGCAACAACCGCTCACGCAACAACCGATGCGGTCGTCGAGGTCGCCAAGCGCAACCGGTCCGTGGCCGTCGCCGCACCAACGCACAACGACCAAGATCGCCAAGCCTCCTGACCTCTTCGCCCCAAGCCGGCGTTCCCGTGGGAACGCGCGGCGCTGGTCACACGAAACCGACGTCATTTCGGCCGGCTGCGCGGCCTGCGGATCGTCGTCCCGCGCTAGGGCCGGACGATCATTGGATAAACTCCCCCGTAATGAGCGACCAGACTCGCATCGCGACCGATGTCATCTTTGAGGTCTTAGAAGGCGAGGCCGTCCTGCTGCACGTCGGCGACGGCACCTACTACCGGCTGAACCGCACCGGGACGCGCGTGTGGCAACTGCTGGAGCAAGGCACGTCCCGCGACCAGATCGTGCGCACCATCGCCGCCGAGTTCGACGCCCCCGAAACCGCGATCGCCGGCGACGTCAAAGCATTGCTGCAAGACCTGGAACAGCATGGCCTTATCCGGCAAGCGCCGTAGCGCCGCCGCTACCCTCCGGCGCATCGCGGCCCTGCCGCCCGGCGACCTGGCTCGCCTGACTCGCCTGGGACTGCTTCGTCTGGCGTTGGAGCCAATGTTGCGGCTGATGCCTCTTCCCCGCGTCGCGCGCCGCCTGGGCGTGAAGGTTTCGCGATCCCCCGCACCGCCGGCGCCCCGGCTTGCCGCCTCTCGGCTTTCGGAATCCGAGCGGATCCAGGTTGCCGGCGCCGCGCGCCTGGCCACGTGGTTCAGCCAACCGGAAGCGGGCTGCCTTCGGCACGCGCTGCTGGCCGGCTACGCCCTGCGCAAGCACGCCCCCGTGCTTCGCATCGGAGCGGCCACCAAGAACGGATCGATGACCGCGCACGCGTGGCTGGAATGCATGGGCGGACGCTTGGATCTGGGCAACGCCACCGCCTACGCCCCCCTGCGCGAACAGAACCGCCGGGGCCGGCAGAAAGAAACCGAAGGGGTAGACGGCCGGTGGCCACCTACCCCTTCGTGAGGAACGAAGTGTTGCTTACGCAGTGACGCTTGCAGCAGCACCGCAGAGCGTCTTGTTGCCGACCACGTCGCGGTAGGAGTTTGCCGCAACCTGCGGGCAGTACACGATCGACACGATCGACTGCCAGGCGTTGCTCAAACCCGAATCCACACTCAGCGTCCGGCAAGAATCCGTCGCGTTCGCACACGGCTCGACTCCGGCGATGGTGACACCGTCAACCGCGTTCCCGTTGGATCCAACAGCGATCCAGTCATCAGCGAAGTCGGCTCCGCCGCCCAGCACCTCGCTGAAAGTAATGTTGATCGTTGCATCCGGCGCCAGACGCAGCGGCTGCAGCGGGTTCGACACCGCGGCGATCTTCGCCGATGAAAGCGACGGAGCCAGCGTGTCCACCCTGACCTTCGGGCAGGCGATGTCCTTCACGGCCAGCATCGCGCCGTTCGAATCAACCGCGGTCACGCCCAAGACGGTGCCGTACTCACCTTCGGGAATGCCGGCCGGCACTGCGACCGAGCCGAAGACCAGCTTTAGTCCGGCCTGATCCCCAGCCGCGATCGTCTTGGAAAGAATCGCTGCCGGACCGTGGACCGGCGTGGTCTGGATGCGAAGCGCGTAGGACGCGACGTCCAGGCTCTGCACACCGGTCTTTCCAAAGACCACCTCGTAGGCCGGGTTGAAGATCGAGTCGGAACCCGTGGCGCGGACCGACGTGCAACTGATGGCAGGCACGGCCTGGACCGTTACCGGCGTTGCGATCGAGCCGATCTGAGCGGCCGGCGATGCCGATGTGACCTTCAACGCCAGATCCATCGGAGCGGCGCTGTTGCCGGCAATCACGTTGTAGGCAAGCGCGGCCGACTGACCGGGCTGAAGCGTCAGCGGAACGCTGGGCGTTGCGACGGTTCCGTTGGTGGCCGTCAGGACCGCGGTGGGCGACAGCGCGCCGCCACCGATGTTCTTGACGGTAGCGCCGACGACCAGGTTGTCCTGACCGGCGGTAACGGTGCCATCACTTGCCGCCGCGGGAGCGGCAACCTTCAAGCCCGAAACGATCTCAAGGACGCGAACCGTCAGCGTCAGACCGTTGGGATCCTCGGCCGGCGGCGTCATCAGACGCTTGTGGGCACCGCCGTCGGTGGATGCCTCGACGCGAAGTGGAGCCAGAGTGTCGGCAGCTGAAAGTGCCCCGTTGGAAGCGGCGCCAAGAACCTTTAGCGTGAACGTTGCGGTCTCTCCCGGCAGAATCGCTCCACCGGCGAACGTAATGCGACTGCCCGACAGGGTGGGCTTCCACCCGGTCGTGAAGTAGCCACTCAGCGACTTCAACGTCGCGCCGGACACAATGGAGACGGCCTTGGCAGGGGTCACCGAAAGCCAGTTGATCGGCGTCGCACCCAAGCCCAGCACAGCGACGGTAACGTCGGTCGTGGATCCGCTGCGAATGTCGCGCGGCGTCTGAACGATGTAGGCCTGACCGGGCAGCGGCGCGTCCAGCGGACCCGCGACGACCGGCTTCACGGCAAGAACCGCGATGGCGCCCAGCAGCGCGAAGATCGCTACGCGCGCTTTGGCTCGAACGTTGGTGATCGTCATGTATGTGCCCCTCGTCTAAATGGCGTCCCTGTTGGACTTAGCCCTCACCGATCCAGAACGACGGCGGCGCTTCCACGCTTCACTTCAGCGCGCTCTCTTCCTCAAAAGTCCGAAAGATTCGCGCAAACCTGCCCTGGATCCGCAGGTTTGCGCGGTTGCATACATCCGGCGATGGCGCCGGCGGGGAGTCCTGGTGCGGCGTCTACCCGTCCACTTTGCCGGCCGGCGCCCCCGCACCACGCAGCCGTGCGTCCTTTCGCTGCCACCATTTGACCGCAAGGTAGGCGCCGGCGGTCGCGCCGATCGCGTCGGGGATCAGATCCCAGCCGGTCGCGCTGCGGCCGGGAACGTAGAGCTGGTGGATCTCGTCGGTGATGCCGTAGACGATCGACAGCGAAACGGCCCAGGCAATCACGCGCCCGTGGGCGCGCTTCAGGGGCCGCACCAGCGCCGCGGCCAGCGCCCCGTACTCGACCATGTGAATGAAGATCGAAACCGCGGTGCTGGCGGGGACCGCCGGAAACGCCGACGTCGATGACAACGCGAAGATGACGATGGCAACGCAGATCGGCGGCAGCCAGGGGCGCAGGGCGGACATTAGTGCGAAATCGTAGACGGTGGCTGGTGTTCCGGCTTAGCCCGGCCTGGATGCCGGTGCGCTCCACCAACGTGCCGGGTGATCGGCGGCGTCTGCTTCTGCCAGGATCACCGCGATTAACTGATTCAAAGAGCATCCCTCGGCTTCTGCTTGCATGGCCAAACGGCGATGCAGCGAACGGGGCACACGGACAGAGAATCGGCCGCTGTACTCGTTCGGCTCGGCTTCGCCCTTCGCCACTGGGATCTCACTGCCCGCCTCAACCGCAGCGGTCAGCCATAACTCAAGAGCGTCATCCAGGTTCTCAAGCGCTTCCGCCAGCGTCGCCCCCTCTGCGAAGCAGCCGGGCAGTTCGGGCACGCGTGCCGCCACCACACCTTCGTCGGGAACCAGCTCTCGGGACCATGGGCGGCGAAGCAGTTGTTCAACCTTGTTGATCCTTGCTTTGACCATCGCGGTCAAGAACCTCCTCCAGCGTTGTCAGGATGCCTGTTGCGGTTTTCAAGCCGAGCACCTTGTTGCCTGTCGGGATGGTGACCGGCGGTGCTCCGACGCGGACCGCAAGCCAGTGCGAGCCCTTTCCCCGTGTTTTGTCGATCGCATAGCCCAGCGCCTTACACAGTGCGGCCACCATCTCGGGGGTGGCCGACCTCCGCTTCTTCCGAAACTCCGCCAGCGACCGCTTGGCGGCGACTCGATCGTACGAAGTCGCCAAATGATGCCTTCCGCATACGGACACCACGGGCGGTGCTAACTCATAGGACTCTATCAGCACCACATACGGTGTCAACCGATTATTGACTGCCGGCCCGCCGGGGCTCTCAGCGACCGGCGGGTCGCGGCGTGATTCAAAGTCGAGATCACAAGGGAGGATCTCGCGCCTCGGCCCGCGGGCCGAGCCCACGTGTCGGTTCCGACGACCAGGTCCAGGGGCTGATCTTTGGAAGGCCAGGGACGTTCGAGGCAAAAGGCCTGGTGGCGCGAGGCTGCGGAGCCGCGATTCACCCGACGTATGCCACCAGCGGCAAACGTCCTGGTCGCCGGAAAACTACGACTCGATTGTGACTAGGGTGTTTGCCTCGAACGTCCTTAGCCTTTCTCGAACAAGGAGGTAGGGACGCTCCCCCGGGGACCCGCAGGAGACATCACGAGCAGAACCGGACAGCGCGCGCTGGAGGTCACCGCCGTGAACGACCGAGGCTACGGCAGATCGATCGCAATGCCGCCCATGCCGCGAACCTGCGGGCCACCCCCATCCACGACGCCATGGCTGTAGGAGTCAACGCCCGCGCCGTCGAACAGCACGCCGAACGCCGCAAGACCTTCGGTCTCGGCGATCGACGAATCCGGATCTTCCCAGCCGGAGTACGTGTCGTTGCCGGCAACGTCAATTAGCATCCCCACCGCGATCGCCTCCACGCTGCCGTACACCAACCACACTTCCCACGGGATGAACGGCTCGACATCGATGGGAAGCACCCTGAAGACCCGGTCGGCGGGGCCGTTGCCGAACTCGTCGGCGCAGGTGAAGTTCTCGGACGATCCAAAACCGATCCCGTAGGCGGGCACGGTGTAGCTGTCATCGCCGCCCGCATCGATCACCAAACCGATGCCGCCGCACCCGCCGGCGCCGATCTGCAAATAACTTTCGCCTAGCCCGGATCTTTCATTAGCGAGTTGACCTTCTTAAAGGGAAATGCCCTCCGGGGCTGAGAAACTGCGGGTGTCGAAGCCACGCTTTCTCTATCCGAGGAGGGCACCTTGCAGGTGAAGCCTAAC
>JBKKBA010000563.1:0-3296 GCA_046714275.1 Actinomycetota bacterium | reverse complement strand
GATCTGGACCAAGACGGCGGAACGGCTGCCGATCACCTCGCTGAACGGAGGAGTCGCCGTGTCCATCGCGGCCAGCCACGCGCCCAGCGCGCCGACCTCAGCCGCCAGCACCAGGGCGACCAGGACGGGTCCGGCTCGTCGGTTGGACGGCACTTGCGCGGCGATCCCGCATGCGGCCAGCCCCCCGATGAACGGGAAGGCCGAGCGCATGAAGTACACCTGGCTCGATCCCGGATGGACGTAGAGCAACACCATCGTGAGCGCGGCCAGAACGATGCCGCCCAGGAACAGCGTCGATGCGTCGCGAGCCCGGTTCCGTCTGACCAGCAGTCCGGCCATGCCGGTCGCGCGCGCCATCCAGCTTGCCAGCGCCAGGCCGGCGATCGCCAGAACCGGACCCGTCGGCACCGCGTCGATCCCGTGTGGAGCCAGATGCAGGTCGGTCACCAAATGCTGCTGCCGGATGTAGCCCAGCGGTTTCAGCATCAAGCCGTACGCGCCGCCCCCGTACAGCACAAAGGAAGCGAACAGGAACAGCGCGCCGCCGATGACACCGCCGATGATCGTTACCGGCTGGAGCCGCCGCCGAACGATCAGCTGGACCAGCCCCACCAGACCCGCGCCGGCCAGGAACAGCGGAAGCAGGGTGGACTTGGCTCCCATGGCCGCGGCTAGAAGGATCGTGATGAGGATCCATTGTCCGGTTGCGGCTCCTTCCTTTCGCAGCCGGTCGGTGATCAGCAGCGGCACCGGCGCGAACAAGGCAGCGCCGACCAGGTGGCTGGGGCTCTGCCACTGGAAGCTGTTCAGCAGCCGCTCGTCGGCGAAAAGGGTTCCCGGCACCCACAGGTACGGGCTGAGAGCCGAGACGAAGTAGGCCACCACAACGGCGATCGGCCCCGGCCACCATCGCCGTGTGATCCGCGACGCCAGCAACGCCGTCAGCGCGACGGTGGCGGCGATGAACGGAAAGAGTTGCAGACGCAAAAGGATCAGGCGCATCTCCAGCCCGGTCGCCCAACTGGATGCCGCCATGTCGGCGTGCGCAAACCAGTGGTGGTGCAGCGGCTCTCCAAGCACGTACGGCACGGCCGGCGGAACGTGATGCTTCACCTCGCCGGCCAGCGTCAGGTGATAGGGCAGATCGACGTACGGCAAGCCGCTGAGCGAGCCGGTCAGCGGATGCGTGTCGAAGAAGTCGGCGGCCATCCACAGCATGATGATCGCGATGCATCCACACACCGCCCACGCCCACCCCACCGGCGTGCGGTCGCCGCCGGAGCGCCAGTGCCGCCGCAGTTCGGGGAAGAATGCGAAGACGGCGATCACGCCCACCGGCCACGCCACAATCAGCATCGGTGCGTTCAGCGCGCGCAGTCCGATGTACACCAGAATTTCCAGCGCGAAGCCCAGCGCGGTACCGGCGGCGATGTCCTCGACGAACGATCGGGGAGTGCCGCGAAGCGCTCGCAGGATCAGCGTGCCCGGCACGACGATCCCGAACAGCAGCCAGCCTGCGTATCGAGCCACTTGGCCGGCCGTCACTCCGTGCTGAACCAGGAGGGTCGCGCCCAAGAGGAACACGCCTGCGCCGGGCACCCACGCCCAGCGAACGGTCCCCTCGCCCCTTGGCATGCGCAGCAGTGTACGGATGCTTTGCGGCCCTTCGGGCCCGCGACGCCGATCGCTCAGATAACGTCGCGCAGCGCCGAGCGGCCCGGGCCGGCCAGCCACGTGGATACGACGGTGGTGAAGCGGTCGGGGGACTCAAGCATCGGAACGTGGCCGGCGTCGTGAAGAATCTCAAGCTGCCAGCCCGTCCGTGCGGCCAGATCTCGCGCGGATGCCAGCGGGACCAGGCGGTCTCGATCGCCGTGGATCACCAGCACCGGCGCGACGATGCTGCGCGCCATCTGGTAGAAGCGCGCGCGGCGCGTCACGATTGCGACCAGGGAGCGCGCCGCTTGCAGGTACGCGCTCGACGGCCAGGGCTGCTGAGCGCGCCAGCGAGCAATCTGGATCATCGACTCGACGACCTCGTCGGGAACGCGCGACGGATCGACCGTGCAGATCCGCATGGTTTCGCGGACCATCCCTTCGGGCCCCAGCGTACGAGCGCGCCGGGCGACCAGCGCCTCGCCGGCGAAGGGGATCGAATACGCAGCGAAGATCGCGACGATGCGGGGATCTCCGACGGATGTTCGGGCCCGGGGGAGTGCCGGGTCGGCAAGGATCAGCCCAGAAACCGTCTGGGGCGACGTCGCCGCCTGCATGATCGAGATCAGCCCGCCCATCGAGTTGCCGATCAGCACGGCGGGGCTTCCGGCGACTTCGATGATGAAGCGCTCAAGGATGGCCCGGTTGGCCGGCAAGGCGGACGACCGTCCATGCGGCGGCGTCCGGCCAAAGCCGGGCAGATCTGGGGCAAGGACGCGGCCGTGCGCCGTCAGCTTGGACGCGACGGCCAGCCAGTTCGCATGGTTCCCCCCCAGCCCGTGCACCAGAACGATCGGGGACCCCTGGCCGCCGAAGTCGGCGTAATGAACGGCTCCGCCCAGGTCCATCGTCCGCATCTGCATGCGTTGATCCTAGTCATTATGGGGCGGCCGGACCGCGACCTACGGCACCAGGGGAAGACTGAGGTAGGAGTCGCTTCCCGCTCCGCTCAAGATGTTGACGACGGCCGGCTTGAGCAGCGTCACGTGGTTCGGCGTGTCGGACGGATAGACGTCGATGCGCAGGCGATGGCCGGCCTCGAACGTCTTTGCCGTCGGCCAGATCTCGATCAGGTACTCCTTCGCGGTCGCGCCGGTTGCATCCGGCGGATCCAGCGTGTCCGCCGTATGCCGATGGAACGCAGACACCACGTCGCCGTCGATGGTGACGCTGCGAGCGGGGTCGTAGGCTCGATGGGATGCGCGCAGGTAACCCTGCGTGATCAACCGCATGCTTCCGTCGGGGGCCACGTCGGAGAGCTTCACCACGAAATCCGTGTCGTGGTACGGGGGAATCGCCTGCGCGAGCCCCGGCCAGACGCCGGCCAGAGCCGGATCGCCGGGAGCACCCTGCGTCGTCGCGAAGAGACGAAGGCCGATGGGTCCGGCTACGCGCAGCGGCTGCTCCAGAGCCTGGGTCTGGAACCACGCTCCCTTGCCGGCATCGATCCTTTGATCCCATTGCGTGGAGGGCACGACCGGGACGGCGTTGTCCCAGCGCGACGGGAACTCTGCGGGGCCTGCGGCCGGGGTGTACGCGTACGGCGTCGTTCCGCAGCACGCCGGCGCGCTGTTCAGCAG
>JBKKBA010000562.1:0-2741 GCA_046714275.1 Actinomycetota bacterium | reverse complement strand
AAACGATCTTGCACGCCGTAGCGAAGCTGCCCCATCCCGTCGTCTTTCCGGTGCATCCCCGGACCAGACTGGCGATGACTTCGTTGGGCATCCAGCCGGAAGGCAACGTGCGCATGATCGATCCCGTCGGTTACCTAGAGATCCTGGCCCTGCAGATGCACGCACGAGCCATCCTGACGGATTCGGGTGGCATGCAGAAGGAGGCCTACTGGCTGGGAGTGCCCTGCGTGACGTTGCGCGACGAGACCGAGTGGGTGGAGACCGTCGAGACCGGCTGGAACGTGCTGGCAGGCGCAGATCCCGAGCTGATCCTGGCGGCCGTCGATCGTTTCCCGCCCGAGGACCGCCCGCTGCTGTACGGAGAGGGAAACACCGCGCAAGCCATCGTTGAACGGCTGGCCGCCGGGCCGCCCTGGAGTGTCGCGCCGTCGCCGGAGCGAGCGCGCCGGGCAACGCGCCGCGCTCCGCCAGCGACGGCTCCTGCAAAACGAAAGTCTGTAAAGCCCGGACCGGCGCGGAAGAAGGCAGCAAAGGCGACGGTTAAGACGACGGTTAAGAGGACGCAGAAGAAGAAGAAGCCGGCAGTGAAGGCTGGAGCGCGAAAGTCCGCCGTTCGGACCACCAAAGCCCCGGTGCGAGGGGCGCGAGCGACCGCATCCAATGGGAAGCGCGCAACGCCGCGCAGCGGCACGCGGGCGGCGACCCCGGCGGCGCGCCGCCCCTCTCGAAAGGCCCCGCGATGAGCGTGCACCCAACCGCAATCGTGGACGACGGCGCGCACATCGGCGGCGGGACCCGCATCTGGCACCACGCGCACGTGCGGGCCGGCGCCGTCGTCGGCGGCGACTGCGTCATCGGAAAGGGCGTCTACATCGGCGCCGGCGTCCACATCGGCGACCACTGCAAGATCCAGAACAACGCCCAGGTATACGAAGGCGCCACGCTGGCCGACGGGGTGTTCGTCGGCCCTGGCGTCATCATCGCCAACGACCGCCGCCCGCGCGCCGTCACGCCGGCGGGACTCCCGAAGTCCGAAGACGATTGGACGATGGTCCGGGCCGTGATCGGAACCGGAGCCTCGATCGGTGCCGGTGCGGTGATTGTGCCGCCGCTGACCATCGGCGCGTGGGCGATGGTCGCCGCCGGATCGGTCGTCACCGCCGACGTCGCCTCGCACGCGCTGGTCGCAGGGATCCCGGCGCGACAGATCGGATGGGTGTGCGCCTGCGGGGAACACTCCGCTCCGAACACGGCCTGCAGCGCCTGCGGCCACGTCTTCGAGGAGGTCATGTGACGGTCGCCGCGGGCGGGCAGGAAAAGCGCGGACAGGAAAAACGCGAGCAGGCAATGAAGGTCGCCGTGGTCGGGCTGGGAAAGATCGGCGTGCCGCTGGCCGTGCAGTTTGCCCGCCACGGCTGCGGCGTCACCGGCTGCGACGTCAACCCCGAACGCGCCGCCGACATCAACGCCGGCCGCGAACCGTTCGCCGGCGAGGCAAACCTTGCGGAGTGGCTGCGGGAAACCGTGGACGCCGGTTCGTTGTGCGCAACAACAGACACGACCGCGGCAATCGCGCAGGCCGACGTGGCCGTCGTGATCGTGCCGCTGATCGCCGGCCCCGATCACCGTCCCGACTTTCGCATCCTGGAGTCGGCCGTGGATGCCGTCGCAGCCGGCGCGCATCCGGGTCTGCTGATCTGCTTCGAGACCACGATGCCGGTGGGCGCGACGCGGCGGCTGGGCGAGCGAATCGCCAAGCAGTCCGGCCTGACGCTGGGCGACGACCTGCACATCGCGTTCTCACCCGAACGCGTCTACTCGGGCCGCATCTTTGCCGACCTGGCCACCTATCCCAAGCTGGTGGGCGGCCTAGACCCGGCAAGCACCACGCGCGCGGCGGACTTCTACCGGCAGGTGCTTCCCGACGCCCAGGTCTGGCCGATGCACAGCGCGGAAGCCGCGGAGCTGGCCAAGCTGGCCGAGACGATCTACCGCGACGTCAACATCGCGCTGTCCAATGAGCTGGCGCGCTACGCCGCCGGACGCGACATCGACGTTTCCGAAGTGATCCGGGCTTCGAATTCCCAGCCCTTCAGCCACTTGCACGATCCCGGGATCGGTGTCGGCGGCCATTGCATTCCCCACTACCCTTGGTTCGTGATCGCCGACGACCCTGCGGCCACGCTGATGCCGGCGGCTCGACGGCTCAACGATGGGCAGCCAGCGTGGATTCTTGACCGGCTCGCCCAGCACCTAGGGGGCTTGATCGGGCGGCGCGTCCTGGTGCTGGGTCTGTCATACCGCTCGGGCGTGAAAGAGCCGACATCCAGCCCGGGCATCGACCTAGTGCGCCTGCTGCCGCCGCGCGGCGCCGAAGCCCATGCGCACGATCCGCTGTTCGACGACGCCGAGATTCAAGGCTTCGGAGCGACCCCGGCGCTTTTGACCGGCCTCGGCGAGTTCGACGCGATCATCGTGCAGGCGACGCACCCGGAATACTCCAAGATCGATTGGAACGCCTGTAAGCCCGGCGCGGTCGTGGTGGATGGACGAAACGCCTTGGATCCCGCAGCGATCCGGCAGGCGGGCCTGATCTACCTGGGAATCGGCCGATGAAGCCGATGAAGCCGATGAAGCCGCATCGTGTGCTGATCGTCACGCACTCCTATTACCTGCGCGACACGCGTCCCCGCCGTCACGCGGAAGCGCTGATCGACGCCGGATACGACGTTGACGTGCTC
>JBKKBA010000561.1:0-4222 GCA_046714275.1 Actinomycetota bacterium | reverse complement strand
TCCCATCCGACCCCGGCAGATACACATCCATCAGCACAACGTCGACCGGCGCCTGCTCCAGCATCTTCAACGCCTCTTCGACCGAGCCGGCGATCCCGGCCGGTTCCATGTCCGGCTCCATGGTGACCGCGCGCTCGAAAGCGTCGGCAACCATGCGATGGTCATCGACGATCATGACCTTGAAGGTGCCCGTCTTCTCTTCCACGAAATCCCCTGGTTCGGCCGTATCGCTGCGTTCCTTATCGTATCCGGCCTGCCCGCATCCATGCCCGACGCGGAGAAATGAGGAGGGCCGCCGAAGCGGCCCTCCTCACGTTCCGCGTCGATGCTACGCGCGTCGCATGACGCGCGCGCCGCCGATCGCCACAAGCAGTGACAACCCGCCCAGAATCCACATCGCGGAATCGGCGACTCCGGTCGCCGGGTGGGTCGTCAGTTTGGTGCCCAGCACAACGGACGGGTTCCCGACGTCGATGCCCGGCGCCACCGCAGAGAACGAGCCGCACGTGCCGGTGGCGGTGAAGCGATTGACGTACGTCCCCGACGGGGCGTCGGAGTTGATCCGCATCACCAGACCCTGCCGCTGCGCCTGGCCGTTCGGAATGGCCAGGTTGTCCCACGTGACGGTGTTGGTAGCGGGATCGTATCGTCCGCCCGTGAAGTCGCCGGCATCCGACACGAACGTGGTGTTCGCGGGAAGCTGGTCGACGACCCTGGTGATCGCGCACGCCTCGCCCAGCGACCGGTTAAACACGGTCAGCGAGTACTCGATGTCCTGGCCGCGTCCCGCCGTCAGCGTCTGCTGCGTGGTGACCACGGAGCCGTTAATGGCTTCGACGGCCTTGGTGGCGTCCACGATCCGCGCGGTTGTCGTGGAAGTGGTCGTCGGCGTGATGGTCGGGGGCGGCGAAGGGCTGGAGCTGCAGTTCGACAGCGACGCCTCGGCGTGGCCGATGCGGATGTCGGCTTCCAGCAGACCCGAAACCTTGTCCAGCAGCTTGACGTGAATCATGGTCACCGATGCGCCGACGGTCGCGTTGGTCAGGCTGGGCGAGGTCAAGTTGGTTCCCTGGACCTCGTAGAGCCACACCTCGACGATCCGGTTGCCGATGATCGGCAGGTTCAAGCCCGGGTCGGGCAGGATCTTCAAGTGCAGCGCGGCCGCGTGGTCGTCTGTGGTGCTGCCCAAGTTGTCGGTCAGTGTGTCCAGCAAGCGCAGGTCGATGTTGAGCGCGGGGACCTGAAGGCGCAGGATCTGCGATCCCTTGGTGATCGCGTTCAGGCGCTCGACCTCGGATGCGGTTCGCAAGCCGGCCAGCGTGTTGCAGTCAAGCGACACAACGCCGTGGACGGCATCAAGGTCGATCTGGTTGTAGGACGTGGTGGCCGGCAGCGCGCCCCCCGGAACCGGAACAGGAACGCCGGGAAGACCCGGAAGTCCCGGAAGGCCGGGCAGACCCGGAAGGCCCGGGACTCCTGCGGCGGTGGTCGTGCGCAGCAGTCCGACGTGGGCCGTGTCGCTGGAAGCGGTAGCCGTGCCCTTGTCCAGGTCAACCTTCGAGCTGACCAGCAAGGCGGCGATCTCTTGGATCAGGGCTCCGCCCGGCGGGATGTCGGCGATCCGCACCAGCGATGCCTGGTCCGAAGTCTTTAGCTTGTCGGCAGCCACTCTGGGAAGCGGGCCGATGAGCTGCGCCGACGACGTTGCGGTGTCAAGCGACACGCGAGCGCCGTAGGCGGAGGCGGTAGCGTTCCCGGCAAGGCCGGTGGCCGTACCCATGAAGGTGAAAGACATCAGACCGATCGCTGCGAGCGCGATCACGGTGAGAGAAAAGAATCCAATTACTCGACGCGACATGGGTCGCACCCCCTTGTACTTTTGTGCGGTTCTCCGGACTGGGACCTAAACGACTGGTTTCGTGAACCTATTGTCTACCCTAAATGGGAGGCTGTGTATACACCGAAAAGGTTTTAAATAGGGCAAAGGGGAAAGAATTTTGCCCCCTTCGGCCACAAAGAGCGAGATCGGCCACCTTTGGGGTCCCGCGGCCGAATCAGTACGCAAAAGACCCCCGGCGCGCCGAGGGTCGTTTGCTTGCTTGAGGACCTTGAGGATCCTGCTTGAGGACTAGGAGCCCTGGCCGGCCAGCTCGACGGGCGGGACATCGGGTGGTGCCGGGGCGGTATCGAAGACGATCTCGCCGTCCCGTGCATCCACGATGATCGTCTGAGCCGCGGTGTATTCCTTCCACAGCAACTTCTCCGAAAGGGGGTCTTCGATGAGCCGCTGGATGGTCCGGCGCAGCGGCCGAGCCCCAAGCGCGGGGTCGTAGCCCTTCTCGGCCAGCAGATCCTTCGCCGCGTCGGACAGCACGATCTCAAGGTCCTTGGCCTTCAACTGTTCGTGGACGCGCTTCATCATCAGGTCCACGATGGTCTTCACGTGCTCACGAGTCAGCGAGTGGAAGACGATGATCTCATCGATGCGGTTGATGAACTCGGGCCGGAACGAGCGCTTCAACTCTTCGGAGACCCGCTCCTTCATCCGTTCGTAGGTCATCTCCTCGTCGGCCTTGGCCGCGAAGCCGATGCCCCTGGCCTTGTCCAGGTCCCGGGTACCCAGGTTCGAGGTCATGATGATCACGGTGTTCTTGAAGTCCACGGTGTGGCCCTGCGCGTCGGTCAGGCGCCCGTCCTCCAATATCTGCAGCAGCGTATTGAACACGTCCGGATGCGCCTTCTCGATCTCATCGAACAGCACCACGCTGAACGGACGGCGTCGGACAGCCTCGGTGAGCTGGCCGCCCTCCTCGTAGCCGACGTAGCCGGGAGGCGAGCCGATGAGGCGGCTGACGGTGTGCTTCTCCATGTACTCGGACATGTCGAGCTGGATCAGCGCCGACTCCTCGCCGAACAAGAACTCGGCCAGCGTCTTGGCAAGCTCGGTCTTTCCGACACCCGATGGGCCAAGGAAGATGAAGGATCCACTGGGCCGCTTGGGGTCTTTCAAGCCGGCACGCGTGCGGCGAATCGCTTGTGAAACGGCTTTAACGGCTTCGGATTGGTTGACGATCCGCTTGTGCAGCTCGTCTTCCATCCTGATCAGCTTGGCCGTCTCTTCCTCGGTGAGCTTGTAGACGGGGATGCCCGTCCAGACCGCCAGAACCTCGGCAATCTCTTCCTCTCCAAGGACGGCGGTGACGTCCATCTCGCCGGCCTTCCATTCCTTTTCGCGCACGCTGCGGTCGTTGATCAGGTTCTTCTCGTCGTCGCGCAGCCTGGCGGCCTTCTCGAAATCCTGCGAGTCGATCGCGGACTCCTTGTCGCGACGGACGTCGGCAATCTTCTCGTCAAACTCCCGCAAGTCCGGCGGCGCGGTCATCCGTCGGATTCGCATGCGGCTGCCGGCTTCGTCGATCAGGTCAATCGCCTTGTCGGGAAGGAAGCGATCGCTGATGTAACGATCGGCCAGGTTCGCGGCCGCGACGATCGCTTCGTCGGTGATCGTGACGCGGTGATGCGACTTGTAGCGGTCTTTCAGGCCCTTCAGGATCTCAATCGTGTGGGCCAAAGACGGCTCGGCAACCTGGATCGGCTGGAAACGACGCTCAAGAGCCGCATCTTTCTCAAGGTGCTTGCGGTACTCCTCCAGCGTGGTTGCGCCGATCGTCTGCAACTCACCGCGCGCAAGCATCGGCTTCAGGATGCTGGCCGCGTCGATCGCTCCTTCGGCGGCGCCGGCGCCGACCAGCGTGTGCAGCTCGTCGATGAACAAAATGATGTCGCCGCGCGTGCGGATCTCTTTCAGGACCTTCTTCAGTCGCTCTTCGAAGTCACCGCGGTAGCGGCTGCCGGCGACCAGCGCGCCCAAGTCCAACGTGTAGATCTGCTTGCCCTTGATCGTTTCGGGCACCTCGCCCTCGACGATCTTGGACGCCAGGCCTTCGACGATCGCGGTCTTGCCGACACCGGAGTCACCCACGAGCAGCGGGTTGTTCTTCTTCCGGCGCGCGAGGATCTGAATCATGCGCGCGATCTCGTTCGAACGTCCGACGAGCGGATCGATGCGCTTCTCCTTCGCCTCGTCGTTGAGGTTCAGGGTGTAAGCCTTCAGCGGATCGCGCCGCGGGCGCGGGCCGTCGCCGTCTTCCCCGCCGATCGAGGCTGGCTCCTTTTCCTCGTTCGAGCTGCCGGGCTCCTCGGCCTTCGAGATGCCGTGAGA
>JBKKBA010000560.1:0-6373 GCA_046714275.1 Actinomycetota bacterium | reverse complement strand
CCGCCGGCGCCGCGGTTGGCGCCGCCGTCGATCACCGTCGCGCCGGGTTTCACCATGTCCGCCGTGCGCGCCTTCGCCTATCCGGCGGCGACTACGACGATGTCGGCCTGGCGCGTGAACACGCCGGCATCCGGCGTGCCGGTGTGCACCAGCGTCACCGTCGCGTTCAGTCCGGGCTGTTTGGTTCCCAGCAACACCGACAGCGGACGGCCGACCAACGCGCTGCGGCCCACGACCACGACGTGGCGCCCCTCTACTTCGATGTTCGAGCGAAGCAGGATCTGAACGACGCCGCTTGGCGTCGCCGGCACGAACCGCGGCCGTCCCAGCATCAGCAACCCCTGGTTCTGGGGATGAAGACCGTCAACGTCCTTGCGGGGATCCACAGCTTCCTGCGCGGCGACGGGATCCAAGTGCTTCGGCAGAGGAATCTGAACGATGATGCCGGTCACGACGGGATCGGCGTTTAAGCGCTCGATCGTTTCCATCAGCGACTCCATCGACGCCGTGGCTGGCAGGTCTGCGTCAACCGAGGTCATGCCGCAGTCGGCAGCAGCCTTTCGTTTGTTGCGAACGTAGACGTGCGACGCAGGATCGTCACCCACCAACACTGCGGCCAGCCCGGGCGTGCGGCCGAGCTTCGCAACGCGTTCGGCAACTTCGGCGCGTACCTGAGCGGCGATTGCCTTGCCGTCCAGGATGCGCGCGGGCATCAGCCGTGACGGAAGTGCCGCGTTCCGGTGAAGACCATCGCCACGCCGGCCTCGTCACATGCGGCGATCACTTCGTCGTCGCGCACCGAACCGCCCGGCTGGATCATAGCGGCGACGCCGGCGCCAATGGCCACCTGCGGGCCGTCGGGGAAGGGGAAGAACGCGTCAGAAGCAAGGACCGATCCTTTGGCTCGATCACCGGCCTTCTTCGTCGCGATCTCAACCGCGTCCACGCGGCTGGTCTGGCCGCCGCCGATTCCCGTCGTCGCGCCACCCTGGACCAGCACGATCGCGTTCGATCGGACGTGCTTGCAGGCGCGCCACGCGAACAACAGATCGCGCCACTGCTCTTCGCTGGGCTGAGCCTTGGTCACCACCCGCATCGAGTCGCGGTCGTCGTCGAAAACATCGGGATCCTGGATCAAAAGGCCGCCGGACACGCGACGAATCGAAGGCTCCAGGCCGGGCTCTTCGACTTGCAGGATGCGCAAGCTCTTCTTCTCCATCAACACCTCAAGCGCACCGGGCTCGAAGCCGGGAGCAGCAACGCATTCGGTGAAGATGTCGGCGATCTTCTTCGCGGCGTCGCGCGTCAACGGGCGATTCACAGCAACCACGCCGCCGAACGCCGATACGCGATCACTCTCCAGCGCGTGCTCGTAGGCAGCGGCGATGTCGTCCGCCGTCGCGACGCCGCACGGGATCCCGTGCTTGATGATCGCCGCAGCGGGCTCTTCAAACTCGTTCGCCGTCTCCCACGCCGCGTCCACGTCCAGGATGTTGTTGAACGAAAGGTCTTTGCCGTGAATCTGCTTGGCGCGCGCGACGCCGCCTTCGCCACCGATCTCCGCGTACAGCGCACCGCCCTGATGAGGGTTCTCGCCGTAGCGCAGTGACTGGACGCGTTCCAGCGCGATCGACAGGTGCTCGGGGAAGACCTCGTCCCTGGCCATCCAGCGCGCGATCGCCGCATCATAGGACGCGGTGTGCGCGAAGGCTTCGGCCGCCAAAGCGCGGCGCGTCTCCATCTCAAGCCCGCCCGTCATGTTGATCTCTTCCAGCACCGCGTCGTACGAGGCGGGGTCCACGATGACCGCGACACCGGTGTGATTCTTGGCGGCGGCGCGGATCAGCGCAACGCCTCCGATGTCGATCTGCTCGATGATCTCTTTCCAATCCAGGTCTTGCGCGACGGCCTCACGGAAGGCGTACAGGTTCACCACGACCAGATCGATCGGAGCGATCGACGAGTCCGCCAGCTCCTTGACGTGGGCGGGGTCGTCGCGATCGGCAAGGATTCCGCCGTGGATGTTGGGGTGCAGCGTCTTGACGCGTCCGCCCAGCATGGAGGGGACGCCGGTCACTTCCGCGACCGGCGTCGAGGTCATTCCGCGGTCGGCAAGGAAGCGGCCGGTGGAGTCGCCGGCGATGATCCGCACTCCGGCTTCGACCAGCCCTTGGCAGAACTCTGCCAGCCCGGTCCGGTCCGACACCGAAACCAGAGCCGTTGAGATCTTCACGAGGTCCGGCACAGGGCGAATCCTATCCGATCACGTGGACCCGGCGGCCTTCCACCTTGATCCTGTCCTGGGCGAAAAGTCGGATCACGTCCGGATACAGCCGCTGCTCCACTTCCTTGATCCGCTGGTGCAAGGACTCCTCAGTGTCGCCGTCGGCAACGGCTACGGCTTCCTGCGCGATGATCGGGCCGGTATCGATTCCCTCGTCGCACAGGTGAATCGTCGTGCCGGAGACTTTCACGCCGTGCGCCAACGCATCACGGACCCCATGCGCCCCAGGGAACGCGGGCAGCAACGCCGGATGGCTGTTGATATAGGGCACGCCCACGGCAGCGAAATAGTTCGGTGACAAGATCCGCGCAAAGCCGGCGCTGACCGACAGGTCAACATGGTGTTCGCGCTGGATTCGAGCAACCTCGGCCGAGAACTCCTGCCGGCTTCCGAAGGATGCAAACTCAACGACCGCAACCGGGATGCCGGCCTCCTGTGCCCGCTCAAGAGCCTTGACGCCGGGACGATCCGAAACCACGACCGCCACGCGATACCACTGGTCCTGCCCCTCCAGGATCGCTTGCAGCAACGATCCGGTTCCCGACGCCAAGACGCCGACGGCCAGCGGTGCGGAACGGCTCACCGGATCACGCTATCCGTGCCGTGCCGGATGCGTCAAAGCCCGGCATCCGGCCGCATACAATCGAGCCATGAAGGCGGGCATCGACTTCTCGACGATCACCAAGGGCGAGCGCAGGGTGATGCTGATCGGGGCCGCATTGTTTGTGAACGCGTTGATCCCCTACTGGTATCGCGTGCG
This sequence comes from Actinomycetota bacterium, assembly GCA_046714275.1. Classification (GTDB taxonomy): domain Bacteria; phylum Actinomycetota; class AC-67; order AC-67; family AC-67; genus JBKKBA01. The sequence goes on along the minus strand of JBKKBA010000560.1, from coordinate 3,329 downwards.
AACGGCGCGCGAGACGTTCCTGCATAACGGCGGCCTGTTCGGCTGGGGACTGCTGGCGGCGCTGGCCGGCTTTCTGGCAGCCGTGACGATCCTGATCCGCCATTCCCGAACTCCGGCCGCGTTCAACGATCACGCCATCCACGCGGTGCTGGGCATCCTGGCGGTGGTCGCGCTGGCGGGTCACGGCGCCGTGACCACCAAGACCATCTGGATCGGATACTGGATCGAGCTGGCCCTGGCTGGCGCATTGGGAGCCGCCGGACTAGCCCGCCTGCGCGAACGACGCCGCGGCTGGATCTAAAGTTTCGAGACGACCATGAGGAGCCCTGGCATCCTTCTAGGGTCGCCGGTTCGGGGGAATCCGCCCGGCGCCAATTACGCCAGGTACGGACACAGGTCCGGGAACCCCCAGTAACTCCATTTCCCGGCTTCCGTCAGCGGCTCGTACGTTCGACCGAGGTAGACGCCGTCCTTCCAACGCGCGGTGATTCGGAACGTGAGGCGCCTACGTCGTAGAGCACGCGCCCGTCGCCCGGGACGTTCAGAGGCGCGTACAGGCCCTGGTTGCTGCGTGTCCAGGAGACGGTGCCGGTCTTGCGACCTTGTTCGTCGGTAGTTGTTTACCGCGTCCTTGCATTTGATTGCGCATGACGTAGCCTCATTCTTGTTCGAGGGTGCAGTCTGGGGAGGTGCCTCGTTGCGGGAGGTTACGTGCCCAGGCTGCGTCGTTCCAAGCGCGAGAGTTCGGGGAGCGAGTGTCCGCGTTGTCCGAAACTTGAGGCGCGGATCCGAGATCTCGAGCGGAAAGTCGACGAGTTGACGCGCGCCGCGAAACGTCAATCCGCCCCGTTTTCCAAGGGCGATCCGAAGTCGGTTGCGGCGCGTCCGGGCCGCAAGAGCGGCGTGGAGTACGGCAAGCGTTCTGTGCGGGCGGCGCCGGAGCGGATCGATCGGATCGTTGACGTTAGGCTCTCCGAATCGTGTTCGTGCGGCTCGCAGGTAATCGTCTACGAGCGGACGGCGTCGCAAATTCAGATCGAACTTCCCGACCCGGCGCCGGTCGCGACACGTTTTGATATCGCGATGGGACGCTGCACGAGTTGCGGACGGACGGTTCGGGGACGCGACCCGGGTCAAACATCCGAAGCGTTGGGCGCTGCGGCGATCCAGATCGGTCCGCGCGCCGCTGCGCTTGCCGTGCTGATCAACAAAGAACTCGGCGTCTCGCATGAAAAGACCGCCGCGATCATCCAAGCGGCGACGGGACTGTCGATGTGCCGAGCCTCGGTCGCACGCATCAACGAACGCACCGCTTCGGTCTTGGAGCCAACCTACGATGAGATCGCCGACACGATCGCCGGAGCAGCCGTAGTCTCCCCCGACGAGACTGGATGGCGCATCGGCGGCAAGCGCGCCTGGCTGTGGGACGCGGTCTGCTCGATCGCAACGCTCTACCAGGTCGCGGAAGGCCGCGGCGTCGAACAAGCCAAGGCGCTGCTCGGCGAAGATTTCGGTGGCGTGCTCTGCCGTGACGGCTGGGCCGTCTACCGATGCCTGGAAGATGCCCGCCATCAAACCTGCTACGCCCATCTCCTCCGCCGATGCGCGGAAATGATCGAAGGATCCCGTACGCGAGCGCAAACCATCCCACGCCTCCTCGCCGGTTTGCTCACCGACGCGCTCACGATCCGCGATCAACGCGACGCCGGTGAGCTCACCGTCCGGCAACTCCACGCCCGGATCCGCGCGCTGGAGCGACGCCGCGACAAACTCCTCGCAATCAAGACGAGCAATCCTGCGAACCGAAGACTCCTGCGGCACGTCGCGAGCGAATGCGACCACCTGTTCACGCTCCTGCGCGAAGAGGGTGTCGATGCCACGAACTATCGCGCCGAACAGGCGATCCGCCCCGCCGTGGTCGCACGCAAAGTCTGGGGCGGTAACCGCACGCACCACGGAGCCCACGTCTTCGAAGTCCTCGTCTCCGTCGTACGCACCGCACGCCAACAAGGCATCGATGCGCTGCAGATGATCGCCGACCGCCTCCGCGACCCCCAATGGCGCGTCGCGCCTCAACTCACGCTCGCACCGAACGGCTCACCCCGGTAAACAAGTACGACCAGGTTAGGCGTTCGTTGCGTCTGGGTGATCAAGCCTATAACGCTCCAAACAGCGCAGGCGAATACAATAATGCCAAGCAGCAATAGGCGCACCATGGATCCGTCATTTCCCACTTCATACCCTGCTAACCAAACGGCCCAACTACCAGGGTGTGGCCGAGGTTGCCGACCCCGAAGGCGATCTACACGTCGCCATCTTTCGGATTCTTGAAGCCTCGGCCCACTAATGACGGTCCTAGCTGCTGCCCTCCTAGTGCGTTGAACAACTGACGCGCCGACTCGGTCTGCACCCAGGCGAAAATCACCCGGGTGCTATCGCCGCCCGGCCACCCAAGTTCGAAGACATGCTTCCAGAGCCACCTCTTGTACGTCTGCAGCGTGACTCGACCTCTCTCGGCAATGTAGGGAGACCGAGACCGGAATCCGAACGCGCCGGTTGGAAGCAAAAGGAGTCGGCGCTCGGTCAACACCAACAGATTCGGCTTCAAGAACGAACTACCTAGACGGCCGAACAGGTATGCCCATGGCGATCCAAGATCGATATCCGCGCTCAATATCGGTAATTCGTCGGCCGTGAGATAAGGTTTGGTTACCCCCTTTTCCCACTCGGCCCCGCCTTTCGTAATCGGCCCCGTGGGCCACGTCAGCCCAGACTTAAGTGATCTGAACCACCGCACAGACTTACCGCCTGCCTCGCCGCTTGGGCGGTTCGATTGCCCAACAAAGAAAGTTGAACACCGTAAACGGCACCCCAATCCACCCAAGTACCCGTAGCGTCCTTAGCGCAGACTGGGCATTTGCACGGCTGATCTTGTGCCTCCGGAAAAGCTTCCACGTCGCGGCGTTCGCCTCTCCCGCAGCGTACTGCGTCAACGCCTTAGTTACTTCCTTAGGGTCATACCCGAACATCCTCGAAAGGTCATAGAAAAGGCCACCGCATTTGCTGTTGAATGCCCACCCCCCGCCGGAAGCCGCCATGTTGGCGGAATTTGCGCCCCCCCCGTCGTACGCTGTGTTTGCCTTCCCATCAAGATCGTAGTTGTTGCAGGGGCTACCCCCAGCGTAGGCGTAAGCGTTGTGATCGCCGCCATCAACCGGATCCCAGCTTGTGAAACGCCCGACGAGAGGATCGTACATCCGCACGCCCATCCGGATCAGCGACGAATCCTCCTCGCGATCCTTCTGCCATCGACCGACATAGCCGTACCG
>JBKKBA010000559.1:0-9239 GCA_046714275.1 Actinomycetota bacterium | reverse complement strand
ACCCAGACCCACCGCAACTGGACGTTGCCGGCCAGCAGGCGCAAGCGGCCGCGCAGCGCAAAGCCGGCCATAAGGCCCAGCACGATTCCCGCCACATACAGCATTGGATTCAGGCGGATTGTAGGCGGCAACACCGGAGAGCCCGAGGAAGGCGGCGCAGCGCCGCGCCGTGTACCGCAGAGTAGACTCCGCGCGCTGATGGCTACTCGCCCGGCGCTTTCGACCGCGATCCTGGCGATCGCGCTTGCCGTCGTTGCCGTTCCGGCGCGCGGCGAGATCAAGCAGGGGCAGCAGCTTGTAGTCGCCGTCCACCTGCGCGTGGCGGGCAACGACGCGGTGACGGCATGCCAGAACGAGCCGCTGGGCAAGGACGCGCGGCCGTTCGCGGACGGAATCACAACGGCGCTGGGGCTGACGTCACCCTCACTCCGCTCGTCGCCGAATGACGCGTGCGTGGAGCTGACGGAGCGTGGCCATCTGTCGTCTCCGCGACTGCGAAACGAGCGCACCTTCCGGCTGGACGCGGCAGCGCTGCGCACCTTCGCCCAAACCGTGGGGTACCGCGACGCGTTCTTGATCGTCTGCACACCGCTGCTGAGCCAGTCGGTTCACGTCACCCAGGGACCGAAGGCTTCCCCGGCTGAAGGCTGTCGGTTCGGCGGTTTCGGCTGGAGCGTGATGGACCCGCTGGACGTCGAGGTGCGCTTCCGAGCTACCGGCGGCGACCTGGGCCGCGGCTTGCTTGCCGCGACGTCGTGGTGGGTTGCGCTGCTAACACTCGCGATCATGGCGTCGCTGATCTGGGGCCGCCGGTACCACTGGCGGGGGCTCCGGGCGCGCCCTTGGCTCGCATGGATCGTCGCCGGAACCGCCGGAGGACTTGCCGCCTACGGGTGGAGCCAGGTGGCGTATCAGTCGCACCTGGTTCACTCGCTGCAACTGTTGTCGGGGATCGGGATCCCGGGCGAAGCGCTGCTGATCGCCGTGCCGGCGTTCTTCTCGACAACGGTCGTCGGGCTGGCCGCGATCCGGGTCGGACGCGAGGCGGCCAGGATCTTCCCCGCCGGCGGAGAGGCGATCATTCCCGATCCGGCGCACGCGCAACCCGGTTCGCCCGACGGGGTTCTGCCCTACTGGCCGGCCGTGCCGCGAACGAAGGGAACATGGTGGGCCGGCATCCCGTCGCTTGCGCTGATTGCCGCGCTGTTCATCTTCGGGCTGACGCCGCGCAGCCCGGAGATCCGGATCGAAGGAATGCTGGCGGCGGCGATCGCCTACGCCTTCATGATCCCGGTGTTCGCCTCGGGCTTGCTGCCGTATGCGTTCGCCGCGCGGCGCATGGAGCCCGAACGCGAGCAACACATCGTCGAAGCGCTGCGCTCGATGGGATCCCGCGCTCGGGAAGTTTGGATCGCGTCGCTTCCCCCGGCCACGTTCCCGGTGGGGGGCGCGCTGCTGCGCGCAGGGCGGCGTGTGCTGGTGTGGGAGCCGCTGACGGCGATCGGCGATGAGGAGCTGGCGGGTGCGATCGCGCTGCGGTCGGCGCGCAAGCGCGGGTGGCCCTTGGCGCTGGGCGCGTCGATGTCGAGCCTGTTGCTGCTGATCTTCGGCCGGGACCTGGTGGACGTTCCGCCGGCCGTCGTGCTGGGAGCCATCGCGATCATCCTTGCCGTCGCGATGGCCGACATCTTCGAAACGATCCGCACGCGCACCGCGGCCCACAGCGGCGCGCGGGCCGAGCATCACGTGCGGGGATTGCTTCGCGCCGGCCGCGTCACCGCGCGACTGGCGGCCGGCGGAGAGCTGGGCTCCGCCGACGTGCAGATGCCGAATGTTGCCGAGGGGATCTGGCGGCGGACTCAGAAGCTTGCGGCTAAGGTCGCCGACGAAGCCGGCTTGCCGCCCGGCAGCGACCTGCGTCTGGCTCAAGAGATCCTGGCAACCGAAACGTTTTCGCCGTCCCCACCGCCGCTGCTGCCGGTCCCGGCGTTCTTACCGTCGCCCCAGCCGATCGAACCGGCCGAGCTGGTCGAGCCGGCCGAGCCGGTCGAACCCGTCCCCGCTCCGGCAAAGACGACGGCTACGAGAAAAGCAGCTACGCGCCGTGCGCCCGAGCGATCAGGTCGGCGACCTCGCCCATGATCGCGGTAGCGTCGAAGTCGACCGGCGTGTAGACCCGCGCCACGCCGGCATCGATCAGCCGCTTGGCGTCCTCGTCGGGGATGATCGCGCCGACGACCACCGGCACGCGCGCGGGATCCACGCCCCGCTCCGCAAGAAGCCGGATCACCTCCGGAACCAGAAGCTCGTGCCCGCCCGACAGGATGGACAGACCGACGACGTGCACATCTTCGTCGGCGGCCGCGGCGGCGATCTGATCGGGAGTCAGGCGAATGCCTTGATAGACCACCTCGAAACCGGCGTCGCGCGCCCGCACCGCGATTTGTTCGGCGCCGTTGGAATGGCCGTCCAGCCCCGGCTTGCCGACCAGCATCCGCAACCGCACGGCGCCGATCTGCTTGGCGACGGCGGTGACCCGGTCGCGAACGACTTTCAGTGCGGCGTGGCCGTTCTGCGTGATCGCCGCGTGCGACACCCCGGTCGGGCCGCGGAACTCGCCGAACGCTTAGCGCAGCGCGCCGGCCCACTCGCCCGTGGTCACGCCGGCGCGGGCACAGTCGATCGAGGGTTGCATCAAATTGTGCGACGGGTCGGCGGCCGCTCGGCGCAAGGCGTCCAGGGCTGCGGCCGCTGCGGCGCCGTCGCGCGACGTGCGAAACGCTTCCAGCAGCTCGATCTGTCGCTGCTCCGCTTCCACGTCCACGCGCTCGATGATCTGTTCCCCAGCCGACAGCGGCGGTACTTCGGTCTCGGGGTAGATGTTCGCCCCGACAACCTTCTGCTCGCCGGATTCGATGGCCCGTTGCCGTCGAGCCAAAGACGCGACCAGCCCCCCCTTCATGTCCTCGATCGCATCCACGGCGCCTCCAAGCGCCAGGATGCGATCCAGCTCGGCTTGCGCCGCGTCCTCGATCTCGTGCGTCTTCGCCTCAACGACATGCGAGCCTTCAAACAGATCGTCGTACTCCAGCAGGTCGGTTTCGTAGGCAAGGATCTGCTGCAGGCGTAGCGACCACTGCTGGTCCCAGGGGCGCGGCAGGCCCAGCGCCTCGTTCCAGGCGGGAAGCTGCAGCGCGCGGGCGCGAGCGTCCTTGGACATCGTCACGGCCAGCGATTCCAGCAGGATCCGGTAGACGTTGTTTTCAGGCTGGACGGCCGTCAGCCCAAGCGAGTTAACCTGCACGCCATAGCGGAACCGCCGGTACTTCGGATCCTGGACGCCGTAGCGCTGAAGCGTCAGTCGGTCCCACATGCGAGTGAAGGCGCGCATCTTGCACATCTCTTCGACGAAGCGCACCCCGGCGTTGCAGAAGAACGAGATGCGACCGACGACACGGCCGAAGTCTTCGTCGGAGACGCGCCCCGTGGCTCGCACCGCATCCAGGTACGCCACCGCGTTCGCCAGCGTGTAGGCGATCTCTTGATGCGGCGTCGCGCCGGCTTCCTGCAAGTGGTACGAACAGACGTTGATCGGATTCCACTGAGGAAGCTCCGCTGCGGTGAACGTGATCATGTCGGTGATCAGCCGGATCGACGCCTGCGGCGGGAAGACATACGTGCCGCGCGACAGATACTCCTTCAGGATGTCGTTCTGCGTGGTGCCCGAAAGCGCCGCGCGCTCGGCGCCGTGCTCGTCGGCGACCGCAACGTAGAGCGCCAGCAGCCACATCGCCGTCGCGTTGATCGTCATCGACGTGTTCATCCGCTCCAGCGGAATGCCGTCGAACAGTGCGCGCATGTCCCCGATATGGCCGACCGGGACCCCGACCTTGCCGACCTCTCCGCGCGCCATTGGCTCGTCCGAGTCGTACCCGCACTGCGTCGGCAGGTCGAACGCAACGCTTAGCCCCGTCTGCCCTTTGGACAGATTCTTCTTGTAGAGCTGGTTGGACGCGGACGCGCTGGTGTGCCCCGCATAGGTGCGGAACATCCACGGCTGGTCCTTGGGGCGGTTCACACCCATAACCGCATCGTACCCAAGGCGCGCTCGTGACTCGAACCGGGTCGCGCCCTCTTCGGTGATCCTCTGTTCGGAGGAAGGTTTGTCGCGGGTTCCCCGCGGATGCGAAACTACGCGGCACCAAACGTTGATAGGCCATCGACAGGAGCGGAAATCACTATGACGGTTGAGATCAAGACGGTCGGCATTGTCGGTTGCGGGACGATGGGAGCCGGCATTGCCGAAATCTGCGCGCGCAACGGCTACAACGTCGTCTTCCGGGAGATCGATGACGACCGCGTCGCCGGGGGCCTGGATCGGATCCAGCAGTCAATGCGCCGCGGCGTGGACAAGGGCAAGATGGGCGAGGACGAGCTGAAGGACTCGCTGGCGCGCATCTCGGGCGGCACGTCGTTCGAGCATCTGAAGAGCGCCGACGTCGTGATCGAGGCCGTTCCCGAGCATCTGGACTGGAAGCAAGAGACGTTCAAGGCCCTGGACGCCGTTCTGGAACCCCACGCCATCATCGCGACCAACACCTCGTCGCTTCCGGTGATCGAGATGGCCGTGCAGACATCGCGACCCAGCCGCGTGCTGGGCATCCACTTCTTCAACCCCGCCCCCGTGATGGGTCTGGTCGAGCTGGTCAAGACCGTCGTCACCGACGCCGATGTCGTGGAAAGCGCGAAGACCTTCGTGAGCAGTCTGGGGAAGACGCCCGTCGTGTGCGGCGACCGCGCCGGATTCATCGCGAATCTTTTGCTGTTTCCGTACCTGAACAACGCGGTGCGCATGGTCGAAAGCGGCTTTGCGTCCCGCGAGGACATCGATGCGGCGATGATGCTGGGTTGCGCTCACCCGATGGGGCCGCTGGCGCTGCTGGACCTGATCGGCCTGGACTCGACGTATGAGATCTTGGACGCGATGTACCGGCAATTCCGCGAGACGCTCTACGCGCCGGCGCCGTTGATCAAGCAACTGACGACGGCCGGCTTCATGGGACGCAAGAGCGGTCGCGGCTTCTACGAGTACGAAAGCCCGGGCGCACCCCGCGTGAAGGAGGCCGGGCATCGCCGCCGCGAAGCCGACCCGGCGGCGGGGGCGCACATTCGCAAGATCGGCGTGCTGGGCACCGGCACGATGGCCACCGGGATCGCCGAGGTTGCCGCGAAGGCCGGCTACAAGGTGGTGCTGCGCGGGCGCTCGCAGCAGCGCGTGTCCGAGGCAATGGCTTCTTTGGATAAGTCGCTGGCTCGCGCCGTGTCGAAGGGCAAGATGACCGACCAGCAAATGGAAGACACGCGCGCGCTGGTGATGCAGACGACCGACCTTCAGAAGTTCGACGACTGCGACATCGTGATCGAGGCCATCGCCGAGGACCTGGGCGTCAAGATCGATCACTTCAAGCAACTGGACGCGATCCTGCCACAGCATGCGATCCTGGCATCCACGACGTCGTCGATGCCGGTGATCGGACTGGCTGCCGCCACGTCCAGGCCCGAGCAGGTCATTGGGATGCACTTCTTCAACCCCGCGACGATCATGCGGCTGGTCGAGGTCGTGAAAACCGTGCGCACCAGCGAAGAGACCGTCGATGCCGTGCTCGCTCTGGGCTCGAAGTTGGGCAAACATTGCGTCGTCTGCCCGGACCGCTCAGGCTTCATCGTGAACGCGCTGCTGTTCCCGTATCTCAACGATGCCGTCAAGATGCTGGAGAGCGGCTACGCCACCGCGGAGGATGTGGACGCGGCCATGAAGCTGGGCTGCGGCCACCCGATGGGGCCGTTCGCGCTGATGGACATCGTCGGGCTGGACGTGACGTACCAGATCGTGCAAACCCTCTACCGAGAGTTCCGCGAACCCGGCTACGCCCCCGCGCCCCTGCTGGAGCACCTAGTCCACGCTGGCTACCTAGGCCGCAAAACCGGCCGCGGCTTCTACACGTACTAGCCCTCGCAACGCGTCCCACACGCACCGTTTCATGTATCGCGGATATCTGTTGCCTCCCGTCCAGGAGTGCCGTACATTGTGTGGTACGGAAGATGTACGGAAGCGAGGGTGATGTGAGGACGGAGCGGATTGAGGCCAGGATTGAGCCCGAACGGGCCGAGCGCATTCGGTATGCCGCCGATCTTGCTCGCACCTCGGTGAGCGCGTTTGTTGTGGACGCCGCAAGCGAGAAGGCCGAGCGAGTGATCGCGGAACAGAAAGAGACCGCGGTGTCTCCGGACTTCTTCGATGCATTGTGGGCGGCATTGGACAAGGGAGTCGCGTCTCCCGCCCTCCGGAAGGGTGCTGCGAAGGCCAAGCGAGCCGTGCGCGCTCGCTAACCTGGTGTTCTTTCGCGAGCGGCTCACGCCCCAGCACAATCTGAATTCGTTTGCGTGCGGCAATCATGCGCTCGACACGTGGCTCCGCGATAGCGCCGTGCAGGCCGACAGAAGCGGCACGGGTCGAACCTACCTTTGGCTTTCGGAAAAAATGGACGTGGTGGCGTACTTCACGCTCGCGCCACACGTGGTTCGCCGTGCAGATGTCCCGAAGAAGATTGGGCGAGGTGCGCCTGATGCGATTCCCTCAGTGCTCCTTGCCCGGCTCGCTTTGGCGGAATCCCTGCATGGGCAAGGATTGGGTTCCGCAGTGCTCGCCGATGCTCTTGCGGTGATCTTGGAAGCGATGCGTGTGGCCGGCGGCCGTCTGATTGTCGTTGACGCCATCGATGGCAAGGCTGCTTCCTTCTACGAGCATCACGGGTTTGTACAGGTGCCGGGCAATGCAGGACGACTCATTCTGAAGGCAAGCGTCGCCGCCCGGTCTCTTTCGATTCCGTGGCGGTGAGCATGCTGAGAAGAGCGCTGACGAGCCTCGCACGGTCGGCTACATTGCCCGGCATGACCACTCAGCCGGAGAAGGCCCGCAGATTCCTCGCCCTGCACCGCAAAGGGGCGCCTTTGATAATGCCCAACCCTTGGGACGTCGGTTCGGCCCGGCTGTTCGCGTCGCTCGGCTTCGAGGCCCTCGCGACGACAAGCGGCGGCTTCGCCGGAACGCTCGGCAGGCGCGACGGATCGGTTAGCCGCGACGAGGCGATCGCGCACGCAGCATCCCTCGCCGTGGCGACGGAGCTTCCCATCTCCGCGGATCTGGAGAACTGCTTTGCCGACGAGCCGGCCGGGGTCGCCGGGACGATCGAGATGGCGATCGCGGCGGGCCTATCGGGATGCTCGATCGAGGACTTCGCTCGCCGGGACGACGACCCGATCTACGACAAAGGCTTCGCTCGCGAGCGCGTCGCCGCCGCCGCCGAGGCGGCGCACGCCGGTTCGGTCCATCTGGTCCTGACGGCGCGAGCCGAGAACTACCTGCACGGGCGTCCCGACATCGCCGACACGATCTCGCGCCTTCAGGCGTATCAAGAGGCCGGAGCCGACGTCCTGTTCGCCCCGCGCGTCGTGGACATCGGGGAGATTCGCTCGATCGTGCAGTCCGTGGACCGGCCCGTGAACGTGCTCGCGTTTCCCGGCGCGCCGACCGTCGCCGAACTCGCCACGGCGGGTGTCGCGCGGATCTCGGTCGGGAGCTGGTTCTTCTACGTCGGCGTCGGCGCCGTCGCGGCCGCGGCCCGTGAGCTGCTCGGTGAGGGAACCTACAACTTCTTGCAGGGCGCTCGCGCCGGGGCCGAAGCCGCACGCGCCGCCTTCCCCGGGGAGGGCTCGACGTGACATACCAGATCGTCCAGACGCTGTACCGAGAGTTCCGCGAACCCAGCTACGCCCCTGCGCCCCTGCTGGAGCACCTGGTCCACGCCGGCTACCTAGGCCGCAAAACCGACCGCGGCTTCTACACGTACTGACGAACTGCCTGGGGAGAAGTCCCCGGGAAGTCCTCGTGGCTTCTGATACACTCTAGGGTATGAGCCCGGGGGTTACCCAGATGCTCGCGCGGGCCCGGCGAACCCGCGGGCTCTCTCAGCGAGTCCTCGCCGCGCGTCTGGGCCTGTCGCAGCCCCACCTTGCGCGCCTCGAGTCGGGACGAGGGAACCCGACGCTCCAGACCCTCGACCGGTGGGCCACCAGCCTGCAGTTTGCCTTGGATCTCCGGCCCCTCGGGAGTGCCACCACTCACGCCGCCGGGATTCTGGTCCAGGCCGCGCAGGCGATGACCTCACTCGACTCTGAGGAGGACAGATTTCGAGTGTTCCTGGACGCCTTCGATCGTCTCACCGAGATGGACGATGCCGTGCTGGCGACGGAGGCGCGAGCCGAACCGCCGATGATCGGTGACGTTCGCTACGACGCCCTGCTGGCCGCGCTCGTCGAGCACGTCACGCTCCAGCGGGGAATCAGTTCTCCCAAGTGGGCCCGGCAACCCCGCCGGGTGGTCCACGGACTGTGGTGGACCTCTCCGTTGCCTTCGGCGCGTGCTCGTGCGATCGACACGTGCCCTGCATCTTTCCGCGTGCGTGGCGTGATGCTCGATGCCACCGACCTCGATCGGGCATGAGCAAGCCCCTGCTCGACCGCACCACGATGATCCAAGCGTTCGAGTTGCTGGCAGATCACCTGCGCCGGCGCAGAGTCGTGGGTGAGGTTCACATCGTCGGCGGGGCCGCCATGGTGCTCGCCTTCGGTGCGCGCAGGGCCACCCGCGACATCGACGCCCTGTACGAGCCGGATACCGCCGTCCGCGAATCTGCTTGGGAAGTCGCCGATCAGCTCGGCCTTCCGCGCTCTTGGCTCAACAACCAGGCGAGTGTCTACATATCCGCCAAGGCCACGCCGGGAACAGCAGTGTTCAACCACCCGAACCTCCGCGTGATGGTGACCCGCGCCGAGCATCTACTGGCGATGAAGGTGCGGGCAGCCAGACCCGCGAGCGACGCGGGGGATATCCGGCGTCTCATCGATCACCTGGCCATCGCGTCGGTCGATCAGGTGCTGGCGATCGTTGCGCGCTACTTCGATGAACCGCTATCTGAGCGAAGCCGTCTCTTGCTCGAGGACGTCATCGCTGAGGCCTCATCGACGCAAGCGCGGGAGTGCGGTGCGTGGATGCCGCGAGCGCGCAGACGGTGCTCGCGGCCCCGCGACCATCGAGGCGCTCATCGCTGAGCCGATGACGATCAGAAGGTGACTTCTGGCTAGCTTCCGCAGAGGCGGGGCTGTGCTGGGTTGGGGCC
>JBKKBA010000558.1:0-4771 GCA_046714275.1 Actinomycetota bacterium | reverse complement strand
CGAGATCGCCGTGGAGCAGGTGCGTATCCGCCATGCGGCCCACGACATCGCGCGCACCCTGACGGCCGGCGACCCCTGTCCGGTCTGCCTTCAGACTGTTGCCGTGATACCCGACCAGCAGCCCCCGCCGGACTTCGACCAGACGCGAAGCGCGCTGGACGCGGCGCGGGCTCAGCGCGACGCGACGGCCGCGACCCTTCGTTCGGCCGAACAAGCGCGGGCGGCAGCCCAGGCGCTCTCCGCCGAGCTGGAGCGGCGCGAGGCGGAACTGAACACCGCCGTGGCCGGCAATCCCGGCTCAGGCGAAACCGACCGGCTTCTGCATGCCATCGGGGAAGCCGAGACCGCGGCGGAGCGGGCGCGAGGGGCCGAGCGCAAGCAGCGCGCTGCCGCCGATGCGGCACAAAAGGGGCTGGACGCCGCGGAAAACGCCGAACGCGCCGCGCGACGTCAGTTTGACGCGGCGCGCGACCGCGCCTCGGATCTTTCGCCGCCTCCCGCGGAACGCTCCGACCTTTCGGCCGACTGGCTTGCGCTTGAACGGTGGGCAAGCGAACGCGTTCCGGCCGAGCAACAAGCCGCATCCGATGCGACCCGGCAGAGCCAACAGGCGCGCGAGCAACTGGCCGCGCTCCGAGAAGCCTTGATCGGGCAGTGCGACGCCCTCGATGTCGAACGTGCGGACGGCGAGGCGCCCAGCTCGGCCGCTCTTCGCGCCCTGGCGGCGCAGGAAGCGCTGGTGGAAAGGATCGAGGCAGCATTGGAGCAGATTCGGCAGGTCACGCAAGATCGCAAGCAAGCGCAGGACGAGCAGGCCGTGGCCGTGACGCTCGGCCGGCATCTGTCGTCCAGCGGGTTCGAAAAATGGCTGCTGGACGAGGCGCTGCACGAGCTGATTGCCGGCGCGACGCAGATCCTTCTGGCGCTTTCCAACGGTGCCTACTCGCTGGTGATGGACGCCAAGAGCAACACGTTCTGGGTGATCGATCATCGCAACGCCGACGAGCGGCGACCGGCCAGGACCTTGTCGGGCGGCGAGACGTTCCTGGCGTCGCTGGCGCTTGCGCTGTCGCTGTCCGAGCGGCTGGCCGACCTGGCGTCGGAAGGGGCGCGGCTGGACGCGATCTTCTTGGACGAAGGTTTCGGCACGCTGGACGCCGAGACCTTGGAGACCGTCGCGTCGGCGATCGAAACGCTGGCCGCCGCCGGCCGCATGGTCGGACTGGTGACGCACGTGCCCCAGATCGCCGAGCAAGTCCCCATTCGCTTCGAGGTACGCAAGGACCCCGATACCTCGCGTGTTGAGAAGGTCTACGTATGAGATTCAACGTCGAGCCATGGGCGCCCGAATATGCGGCGCCGTTTGACGCCGCCGCTCCCGCCGGAGCTCCCACCGATGCTCCCGCGGCAGCGGTCGAAGAGTCTGTCGAGCTTCCGGTGGGGGAGTGGAGGCCGCTGCGCCCTTCGCCGCAGACGGTGGTGCCCGGCACGGTGCTCTTCGTCGACGGTGTGCAGCGGATCGATGCGTTTGTGTGGGTCACCCCGGCCGAAGGTGAGGCACGCCCGGGCATCTGCGCGTCGTATGCCGCCGGTGCGATCCGGTGCGACGGCCGGGCGCAAATCGCCGGCATCCAGGTTCAGCGGGGTCTCTTCTCGCCTGTGGCGGGAGAGATCCGAACGAACAAGGCCACCTATCCGGCGCAGATGGCGGCCGGCGAAAGCGTCGAACAGCTTCGCCACGCCGTCCACGAGCAAATGTCCCGGCTGGAAGCTCGCGTGGCCGCGGTGGCTTCATCGGACGCCGGCGGAGCGGACCTCATCGTGATCGACGGCCCGATCCGAGCCAGCCAGGATGTCGCCGGGGCGATGGGCTACGTCAAGACCCACCACGTCCGGTACCTGTCGGACGCGGCGCACCGGGTTGTGGCCGAACTGGCTCCCGGGGAGCGGACACCCCTGTTCGTGATGGCCACGTCCTGGAGCCGCTACTCGTGGTATCTGCGACTTCCAGGCCCGGCCGGTCATGCGTGGGCCGGCATCGTCCGCTGCGAGGTCCCGATCGGAAGATCCCCGGCCCAGGCGTCGGCGACCGCCGATGCGGCGGCGGCCACCCTGCCGCGCTTCGCATCCACGGCCCACAAGGACCCGCGCGCGCCCCAGAATCTGTATCCGATCGCCGGTCTTGAGCGGGAGCTTCGACGCCGTTTGGGCGATCCCGCCTACCTGTACCGGGAGCTTCGGGTGGCGGCGGCAAAAAGCGCCTGAGTGCGCGTGCGGGGGGGCACCGCGCGGGAACAATTCCGCCGGTGGGGGCGTTGCGTGGGTCACATCGGTGGTGTATAACTCGCGCGCCCACGGCGGAACGGACGACGACGCGGCCGGCCTCGGGACGGTGAGCAATGGTCGACGACGAAGAAGAGCCAGAAGCAGTAGAAGCATCACTGGATGAACTCCTAGCCAAGCGCGCCGAAGAAAAGGTCGAAGAGGAAGAAGACGACTCTTCCCTGGACATGACGCGCGAAGAGCGCGCGGAAAGCCTGCAGGTCAAGATCTTGCCGCAGCAGGCCGACGAGTTCACCTGCCGCAACTGCTTCCTGGTCAAGCATCGCAGCCAGATCGCGGACAAGAAGAAGCTCATCTGCCGCGACTGTTCCTGAGTCCTTCCGCACAGAAAGACGGTCGCGCATCCAACGCCCGGCTTCCGGCCGGCCCCCAAGCGCAGTAGTACCGTGTACCTGATGTCCACTCCCCACCCTGACCCTTTGCATCAGTTCGCCCGCTGGCGCCTTCGCGCCCGCGTCCCGCTTGCCATGCTTTCCGGCTTCCTGGCGACCCTGGCCTTCCCTCCGGCCGACGTGCGCTTCGTCGCCTTCGTCGCGATGGTTCCCTTGCTGCTGGCGCTTCGCGGCGCGTCCGCGCGCGACGGCGCCGTTGTGGGGGCCGCCTTCGGCGTTGCGTTCTTCGGAGTGCTCATCGTTTGGATTTCGCTGGTGGGATGGCTGGCGTGGGGGGCCCTGGTCGTGCTTCAGACCATGTTCCTAATCGCCTTCGGGCTTTTGGCGGCGATGCTGTCGCGCGGCGGGGTGATCGCGCGGATCGCCGGCACCCCGCTGCTGTTCACCGGTATTGAGATGGCCAGAGTCCGCTACCCATTCGGCGGGTTTGCCTTCGGCGCCCTTGGCTCGTCCCAGGCTTCGGGCTTGCCGATGCTTCCGCTGGCGCGGGTGGGCGGAATGCTGATCGTCACCCTGGCCTTGATGGTCCTGAACGCGCTCTTCGCCGAAGCGATCGCCGCCCGGCGAACGGCCGGCCGCCTTTTGGCCCTGGCCGCCGCCGCTGTGGCGATCGCGGCCCCGGCGTTTCTGCCTTTGGGCGCTGTGACGATCGGCGAACCGCTTGACGTCGCGCTGGTCCAAGGGAACGTCCCGCGCGGCTACTTCGCCGGACTCGCCCGTGGTCGCGTCGGGCCCGAGGATCAGGTCATCATCGAAAACCATCTTCGGCTGACGAAGACCCTGACGCCGGATCCGCCGGACTTGGTCGTCTGGCCGGAGAACTCTTTGGACCGGGATCCGTTCACCGATCCCGATGCGACACGCGCCGTCGCCGATGCGCTGGAGGCAACCGGAGCGCCGCTGTTGGTGGGGGCGATCCTGGACGGTCCCGACGACCGGCATTTCTACAACTCGAACCTGCTCTACGCGGCCGATGGTTCGGTAGCGGGGCGCTACGACAAGACGCATCTGGTGCCCTTCGGTGAGTACGTGCCGTGGGCGTGGGTGCGAAAGGTCGTCCCGGCGCTTGCCCAGGTCCCGACCGACGGCATCCCGGGGAAGGGACCCGTGATCCTCAAAACTCCGGGTATTCCCCCGCTGGGCGCGGTGATCTGCTTCGAGTCCACCTATTCGTCCCTGGTGCGCGACGTGGTTCGGGCCGGGGCGCAGGTGATCGTCGTCACCACCAACAACGCCACGTTCGAGCGCAGCCCGTTGGCCCGACAGCATCTGGCGCACTCGCGGATGCGCGCCGTCGAGACCGGCCGTCCGGTCCTGCACGCGGCCATCGCCGGTGTGTCGGCCGTGATCGACCCCGACGGCCGGGTCCGTCAACAGGCAGACCTGTTCCTCCCGGCGATTCTACGGCAGCAGATTTCGGCGGCGACCGGGATGACGCCCTATGTTGCCTACGGCGCCGCCATCGACGCAACGCTGGCGTTCGCCGCACGCCTGGCCGCTCTGCTGGCTCTGGTTGTCGGATTCGCACGCCGTGGCCGCGTGCAGCCGGCCGACCCCGACGACGTCGAGCCCGATGACTTCTGGCAAGCTCCGGCCGTCGCCGTGCCCGACTCCCAGCCGATCTTCGCGCCACCACACGAGGAGTCCGCCAGGGGAGAGGATCCGGCCACATGAAGGCGCTGCTGGTGCTTCCGACGTACAACGAGGCGGGATCGATCCGCGAGGTGATCGACCGCGCACTGGCTTCGACACCCGCAATCGACGTGTTGGTGGTGGACGACAACTCTCCGGACGGGACCGGCGACATCGCCGACCAGATCGCCGCGGCGCAGTCGCGCGTGACGGTGTTGCACCGGCCCGGCAAAGGCGGGCTAGGCCCGGCCTATCTGGCCGGCTTTGCCGAGGGCCTGGCTCGCGGCTACGACGCCATGCTCGAGATGGACTCAGACCTGTCGCACGATCCCGCCGACCTTGCTCGCTTCGTCGACGCCGCGCAGCGATCCGACGTCATCATCGGCTCGCGCTACATTCACGGC
>JBKKBA010000557.1:0-6704 GCA_046714275.1 Actinomycetota bacterium | reverse complement strand
CGCTCGCGCGGCTCAGCGCCAGGGTCGTTAGCCAGACAAGAAAGGACGGGGCGAGTGGAGTTGGATCGGGAGCAGCTTGGCCAGGCTTCCGAAGTCTCCGTCGGTGGTCAGGATCCCGAACTGACGTCGAACCGCCGCACCGCAGATCAGAAAGGCTGTGTTCGACCCCTGAACCCCCTTCGCTCGACATCGATTGAAGAAAGAGGCGGCCTCCTCGTAATCCTCCATCCCCAGTCCGACGTCGGGAAAGGCGCGAAGATGGTTCCGTAGCGTCCGGAACTGCTGTTCGCGATGAATGCCGGAGAGAAGCTCCTGGCGGATCGGACCGAGGATCGTCGCTCGACCTTCCCGTATCAATTCCGCCAACTCGCGTGCCGCGGGATCCTGCGACGGCCGATGACGCCGCAGCGCCAGAGACCAAACGGATGTGTCAACTATAACGTTCATGCCTTGCGGCGCTGCCGTTTGTAGTCATATTTGGGATCGAAGTCGATCTTGCCAAACAGCTCCAGGATCCTTGCCTGTCTCCTCCGCTGGATGTACTCCTGCAGCGCTTCGGTGACGGTGTCCTTCTTCGTCCGGTGCCCGCCGATGCGAAGCGCCTCGTTCAACAGACGTTCGTCGATCGCTAGGTTGGTCGCCATGTGTGAGAGTCTACACATCGACACAGGGCGGGGGAAGTGCTGGTGGCTAACCCGCCGTCGCAGGCAGACGGGCTACGCCCCGTCTACGCGTCCTTTCTGGAGCACCGCCCATTAGAGTGGGCACATGCTTTGGGTCGGGACGTCGGGGTTCGCGTATGCGGACTGGAAGCCGCTCTTTTACCCCACCGGCTTGGCTACGGCGAAGCTGCTGACGCACTATGCGACACGGTTGAACAGCGTCGAGATCAACTACACGTTCAACCGCTTTCCCACGGAGGCGCTGCTGGCAGGCTGGAACGCTAAGGTGCCCGAAGGTTTCGCGTTCGCGCTAAAGGCGCCGCGCGCGATCACCCATCAAAAGAAGCTGCGCGACGGGGCGGAGCTCGTGGCTCGCTTCTTTCAGCCGGCTGCACGAATGAGCGGCCCCACGCTCTTCCAACTTCCACCGACGTTCGCTGCCGATGTTTCCTTGCTGGAAGATTTCTGCGCGCTCCTGCCGGCCGGGCGGCGGCACGCCTTTGAGTTCCGTCATCCGTCGTGGGAATCCGACGACATCTTGGCCGTGCTAGAAAAGCACGGCGCCGCCTGGGTCGCCGCAGAAACGGACGAGCAAGAAGCGCGTCTTCACGCAACAACTCCGGGATTCACGTACCTTCGCTTGCGGCGCAACGCCTACGACGACCCGCAGCTTGCAGGGTGGCGCGATCGGATCGCGGGCCTGCGATCCGGCGGCGCCGACGTCTACTGCTTCTTGCGGCACGACGCCGACGGCTCGAACGCGCTGGCGGCCGAGCGCCTTCGCGCCTTGCCGATCTAGAACGCTGCGGGGAAGAGTGTGCGCAACTCGGTGAGGACGGCTTCGGTGGTGGTGAACAGGATGCCGTGCATGCCGACGGCGTTCGCTCCCGCAACGTTTTGGGGCAGGTCATCGACGAAGGCCGAGCGTTCCGGCTCAACTTCAAGTTTGTCGCAGGCCAGCCGGTAGATCTCTGGGTCGGGCTTGCGCAGGCCAACCTCGCTGGAGTCGATCACGATCTGGAACAGCTCCATCGGGTAGTGGTCGCGCCATGCTCCCCACTCGCGCACGTTGTTGGTGATCATGCCGACGGCGTAGTGCTTGCCGATCCGGCCGATCGCGTCCAGCATCTCTTCGTTTCGCTCTAGGCCGCCCAGCAGCGAGCGGCGAACGGCCTTCGGATCCTCCGGGAAGTCCAGCGTGCGGCCGGCCGCTTTCTCCAGCCGCCGGTGGAGACCGCGGTAGTAGTCGGCTTCGCTGAGCGTTCCCTTCTCCAGCTTGTGAAAGTCCGGTTCGGGTTCGTCGCGAGCGGCGCGAAGCGCCTGCAGGACCGTCCCGTCGTCCAGGCCCAGGGCGCGATCCAGCCGGCTGAACGAATCAAGGATCGGCGTCGTCACGACGCCACCGAAATCGAAGAAAGCCGCCTGGAGCTCCATGGGTTGGGTTGAGTATGCCAGTCGCGCGGCCGCGCCGTATGCTCGGTCGCGGAACCACGGACTCTGTTGAGGAGGGCTGCCATGACGATCCAGATCGTTGACAAGCGCATTGAGGAGTATGTGGCCGGGTTGTTGAAGCGTCACGACGAGCCGGTGCTTCTGGAGATGGAGGCCGAGGCGAAGCAGAGCGGCTTCCCGATCGTCGGGCGGCACGTGGGGGTCACGCTGGAGGTTCTGGCTCGGACGGCCGGCGCGCAGCGGGTGTTCGAGCTGGGATCCGGCTACGGATATTCGGCGTACTGGTTCGCGCGCGCGGCCGGCGAGGTCCACTGCACCGACGGCGATCCCGAGAATGCCAAGAAAGCCGAGTCCTATCTGACGCGCGCCGGAGCATGGGACCGGATTCGCTACCACGTGGGCGACGCGGTTGAGTCGATGGCCGGCGTGGAGGGTGAGTTCGACATCGTCTACTGCGACATCGACAAGCACGGCTATCCCAATGCGTGGCGGGCGGCGCGCGAGCGGGTTCGGGTCGGCGGGCTCTATATCTGCGACAACGTCCTGTGGTCGGGGCGCGTGGCTGAAGAGAACGTCACAGACGATGTGCGTCCCGGATGGACGCAAGCCATCCAAGAGCACAACAACCTGATCGCCGCCGACGCGGCGTGGGTGTCGTCGATCCTCCCGATCCGCGACGGCGTCACCATCGCCATCCGCCTGCGCTAAGCTTAGGTGTTGGACGCATGCTGGATCTCCTCGATGTCCTGCAAATCTACCTGCCGCCCAAGCCGACGCTTGTAGGCCAGCAGCTCTTCCAGCGGCATCGTCGGCACAACCACACCAAGGACCTCTCGAAGCTCGGATTGCGCAAGGTCCACGGCGGCATCTCTCCAGCATCCGGCGAGCTGATCGTAATACTTGTCCTCTGAGGCGCCCAATTCAATCCGCTGACCATCGTATTCGAGAGCCATGAAGGTCATGTCCCAATGTGCATCCTGATAGGGCGAGGGCGCTCGGACGACGTGCTCTGATGTCAACGCGGCGATGCGTTCGAGTTCATCGCCGGGCACAAGGAAATCGATGTCGGCTATCGGCCGCAAGGCTCCGTAAGCGCGAGCGGCCATTCCTCCCACAAGTTGGAATGGAATCTCGTTCGTTTGGAGCAGGTCCGTGATGTAGATCAGGGCTCCTCGTACGCGGTCAGTCAAAGGAATCTCCGATTCACTTGACGGATCGCGGCTTCAGCGACCACGAGCGCCGCGAGTGGTCCGTTGCAAGCCGTAGTTTTACGGCGTTCGCCAAGAATCATGCCAACCCGGAATCCGCAAGGACTTCATTGACGACTCTCCGGTGCTCGTCGGCCGTTGTAGAAGTTCGCTTGGCCCCCACCCAGCACAGCAGGGCTTTCCACAATGCCCAACCCCGCCCGCGCGCCCACGTGTCCTCGTCGAAGGGTAGGGCGTCTCGGAAGACCTTTCTGCTCTCTCCTGAAAAGAATGTCCAGGCGATAACAAGGTCACATGAAGGATCACCAACGCAGCAGCAGCCAAAATCGATAACTGCGACCAAACGGCCTTTGTCAACCAATAGGTTTGATGCTGCGACATCACCATGGACCCAGACGGGGGGCAAGGACCAGTCGCCGGATAGCGCCGCCTGCCAGACGACGTTGCACGCGTCCGCATCAACTTCGCCTTCCAACGTTGCGATTGCCTCGCGCGTCTCGTGATCAAGGACTCTGGGCGAGGTTCCCCTGAAAAAGTTGTGCTCGCCGGGCGGTGGGCCTCCGTCGGTATCCGCTGCGTGTAATGCGGACAGAAACTGCGCTAAGGGCTCGTAACGAAATAACCTGGACGTAATTGCGGCGCTGTTGTTTTCACGCTGGCTTGAACGTGTAGTTCCAGTCGCCGTGGAACTCGTGGGCTTGGAGGCGGACGGTTGCCAGGTCGGCATCGGTGACTTTGACGCCGGTGGGATAGGTTCGAGTGTCGCGTTTGGCGCGGACGCGAAGCCCGGTGCGTGTTTTGGTCGCGCCGATGAGTTCGACGACGACTTCGTGGCTGGTCAGCGGCTGGCCCGCCCAGTTCATCGAGATGTGCGAGAACAGGCGATGCTCGATCGTGTTCCATTTCGACGTTCCGGGCGGGAAGTGACAGACGGTGATTCGCACGCCGAGTTCGCTGGCGAGGTGGCCGAGTTCGAGTTTCCACTGCCGTGATCGGTATCCGTTGGATCCGCCGCCGTCCGCGCAGATCAGCAGACGCTTCGCCTTCGGATAGGCGCGGCGTCCGACGTTGCGCCACCAGCGGCGAAGCGTTTCAACGGCGAACGCGGCGGTGTCGTGATCGGATCCGACGGAGACCCATCCGGCGTCCGCGCCCACGTCGTAGACGCCATAGGGAATCGCTTTGCCCAATGTCTTGTCCTCGAAATCGTGGACGCGGACCTTGGCGGGCTCGCCGGCGGGACGCCACGTTTTCCCCGCATTCTTGAAGGGTCCAACCAGTTCTTTCTTCTTGGTATCGACCGACACGACCGGATCACCTGCGCGCAGGAACCGTGCGACCGTATCGTTGATGTAGCCGAACTGCGCATCACGATCGGGATGCTGGCGACCCTCGATCGTCTTGGCGTTGGCCTGCAAGCTATACCCCGCCTGATGCAACAGCCGGCCCACCGTCGGCGCCGAGGCCGTGAACCCTTGACGCGACAGTTCGGAAGCAAGCGTTCGCGTCGACTTGGTCGTCCAACGCAGCGGCGACATCGGATCACCCCGCGTATGCGGCGAGACAAGCTTCTCCAACGCCTTCCAGATCTTCGGGTTGGCTTCCTCAACCGCTCTGCGGCCACCACCTGACTCGCGGACCGGATCATCCGGCGCCGCTTGGGATTCCAAGTCCGCGACGCCTTGACGCACCGTCGGACGCGCAACCCCAGCCGCGCGGGCCACCACGGCGATCCCACCACGCCCAATCGCAGCTGCCTCCGCCCCCAACAGGCGACGGCGCTGCCGTTCATTCAACGCCGGCAACACAAACGACAGCTTCCGCGACAGCACATCCTCATCGATCGCAGGCACACCGCAATCGTAGCCGCACAGATCACCGCGTCAAGCATTCAGGAAGAGTTATTTCTTTACAGGCCCTAAGTCGATGGCAAACTCAACACGATTGACTTCAGTCAGCGCGGCAGGAGTGCCAGCCAGCCACTGATAGATCGACCAAGGTCGAGGAAATAACTCACTTGGCGCGCCAGCTGCAAGAGGTACAGGAATAGGAAGGGGAAGCAAAGGGCCAAGCCGAGGTAGCCATCTCTGTTCCTTCTCAACCTGCGCCGCGTACGCTTGTCCGCTCGGAAGGCGAACCACCATCGATTCCCCAAGTCGGAAGCTTCGGTTGTCCCAACCGTCAAGTTCAACCCTGGTGACTGGCAGATCTGACCAATGTGCAAACTGGTCCGCGACCAAGCGCTCAACGAGCGTGGCGTCTATTGCCATGGGTTTCAGTTGCGGTTCCCCTTCCACTCGCACCTCAACATACCTGCGTTCTCAAAGGACAGTCCGTAGAACGGGTTCGCGGATGAGCCGCCGCGCATCGCGCCGGCATAGCTGAAGGTGAACAGGCGTCGGGCGCGATCGCGGTCGATTCCATCCGCAAGTTGTGCAACGCCACCCGCGTCCCATCACCGCCAATCACCAAATCAGACACCCAAGGGTAACCCGACCCGGCTGCGCTAGGCGTAGTATCTCGGACCAGAGGAGGGAGCCGATGACCGAGAAATGGTCGATGAAGGGCACCATGGTCGGCGCTTGCAACTGCGACTGGGGCTGTCCTTGCAATTTCGACGCGTATCCGTCGAAGGGTTTCTGCGAGGGTGTCTACACGATGGAAGTCAAGGAAGGGCGCTACGGCAGCATCGACTTGGCCGGCGTAAAGTTCACCTGGGGAGGCAAGGCGCCGGGTGCCATCCACGAAGGGAACGTGACCAGTCAATTGGTGCTGGACGCCGCAATGACGACGGACCAGCAGGAAGCGATCAAGACCCTGTGGCGGGGCGGCGGCGTCGGAATGCCGTTCGACGTTTTTGCCTCTGTCACGACCGTCTGGCTGGATCCGGTCGTCGCGCCGATCGACATCAAATGGGACGGGATCCGCAGCGAGGTGAAGGTTGGGAAAGGGAAGATCTACGAAGCGTCGATCTCGCGGATCAAGAACCCGGTGACCGGCGACGAGGAAGAGATCTACCTGGACAAGCCCAGCGGCTTCACGTCGCTGCGCTCCGAGTTGGGCATGTCGTTGGTCCATCGCTTCAGCACCGAAGGCCTGTCCTTTGACGACAGCGGACAGTACGCAGAGTACGCGGAATTTTCGTACCAGGGACCGTAGATCGTTTCGTGCCGAAAGAGCCGGCTGCGCTAAGCGCGCCGGCTCTTTGCGCTACGTGGCCTTGTGAAGTAGCCGGGCCGTCTTTCCCAGCGCGGCGAAGGACGAGAGAGCCTTCGACGGTTTGCCCACAGCGGCGATGTTTTCGAAGATCACGTGTCGCAAGCCGATGCGCTGATAGGCCCGCACCCGTTCGGCCAGTTGCTCGGGTGTGCCGTGCGGATAC
>JBKKBA010000556.1:0-11004 GCA_046714275.1 Actinomycetota bacterium | reverse complement strand
CGGTCAGCTTGTACAACACGCTGTCGCCCGAGCAGGTTTCATACATCACCGGTCACTGCGAGGCGACGTTTGCCGTGATGGAGGACGCGACCTTCCTGGAGAAGCTTTTGAAGGTGCGCGGCGATCTTCCCCGAATCCGGCGGATCATCATGATCGAGTCCTCCGGCGAGGCTTACAGCGATGGGATCGTGACGCTCGACGAAGTCATCGAGGCTGGACGCGTCGCGCACACCAAAACTCCCAAGGCTTTCGATGAGATGTGGCGTGCCGTGAAACCCGATGACCTCCTGACCTTGATCTACACCTCGGGCACGACGGGGCCGCCGAAGGGTGTGATGAACACGCATCGGAATGTGCTGTGGGACGTCGAGTCGCTTGGACACGAGATGCTGCTGGGACCCGGGGACCGCGTGATCTCGTACCTGCCGCTGGCGCATGCGGCCGATCGGTTCCTCACGTTGTGGCAGGGGATCGTGCGGGGCTTTACGACCCATTACTGTCCCGACTTGACCCAACTGGCTCCCACGCTTGCGGAAGTTCGGCCGACCTTCTTCGGCGCGGTGCCGCGCGTATGGGAGAAGCTGCACGCCGGCATCAACGCCGCCGTGTCTCGCGAACCCGACGAGGCTCGCCGGACGATGGTGCTGCGCGCTATCGAGGTCGGTCGCGCAGCATCGGCAGCGCGACAGCAGGGCGAGGAACCTGCTGGGGAAGTCGCTTCGGCGCTGGCGCAATTGGCGCCCGTCCTGCGGGCCATCCGGGCGAAGGTGGGTCTGGACGAGTGCCGGATCGCGATCACCGGCGCCGCCCCGACGCCGCTTGAGGTTCTTGAGTTCTTCGACGCGATCGGCATCACGATCGCAGAGGTTTGGGGGATGAGTGAGCTGTCCGCCGTCGCGACGTTGAACCCGCTGAACGCCGTCCGCTTGGGAACGATCGGCACGGGGCTTCCCGGCGTTGAGTTGCGGATCGCCGACGATGGCGAGTTGCTGGTTCGCGGCGGACTGATGATGCGTGGCTACTACAAGGATGCCCAGAAGACCGCCGAGACCATCGACAACGAAGGGTGGCTGCACACCGGCGATGTGGCGACGGCCGACGGCGACGGCTACTTCCGGATCGTGGATCGCAAGAAGGAGTTGATCATCACGGCCGGAGGAAAGAACATCTCGCCGGCAAACCTGGAAAGCCTGCTGAAGGAGCACCCGTTGATCGGCCAAGCCTGCGTGATCGGCGACAACCGAGCGTACTTGTCGGCTCTCATCGTCCTGGACGGCGAGGTCGCTCCCGCGTGGGCCGCCCAGCACAGCATCGAGGGTGGAAGCGTCGCGGAGCTGGCAGCGCATCCCGAAGTCGCCGCCGCCGTGAAGCAGGCCGTGGAGACCCTGAACGAGCGGGTCAGCCGCGTCGAAAACATTCGCCGCTGGACGATCCTGCCCGGCGAATGGACGCCGGAAGCCGACGAGTTGACCCCCACAATGAAGCTAAAGCGCCGGGTGATTAACGCGAAGTACGCCGACGCAATCGAATCGATGTATTGAAGGACCATCAAGGACAAAAAGAGGAAACCCCGCGGGGCATGCCGAAGAGTCCGCGTGGTGGGGAACGGCTTGCGAGGCATGATCGGGAGGGGACGATGAGGGCACGACTTTTGCTGGCGCCACTGCTGATCCTTGCTTCATCGCTTGCGGGTGCTCCTTCTCAAGCCGCCGGGTACGCGCTGGAACTGGTCGCGACGGGGTTGACCCAGCCGGTCCACGTGACGAACGCCGGCGATGGCTCGGGTCGGTTGTTCATCGTCGAGCGGGCAG
The DNA here is from genome assembly GCA_046714275.1 of Actinomycetota bacterium. Taxonomy (GTDB): domain Bacteria; phylum Actinomycetota; class AC-67; order AC-67; family AC-67; genus JBKKBA01. The sequence continues at coordinate 9,193 of JBKKBA010000556.1, read as the reverse complement.
GGATCGTCAAGATCGTCAAAGGCGGCCAGCTCCTGGCCGATCCGTTCATCGACATCAGCTTGATCGTCGGCGACGGGTTTCTGGAGCAGGGGTTGCTGAGTATCGCGTTCCATCCAAGCTTCAAGACCAACGGGAAGGTCTTTCTCAGTTACACGGATCTGTTGGGCCGGAATGTGGTGGCTCGGTACACGGTGAGTCAGGCTGACCCCAACAGGCTGGATCCGAACAGCGCGGAGATTCTGTTCACGCAACTGCAGCCCTTCGTGAATCACAACGGGGGTCTGGTCACATTCGGTCCCGACGGCTACCTGTATATGGGGATCGGCGACGGAGGGGCGGCGAACGACCCCGCCTTCATGGGGCAGAACACGCAGTTCCTGCTGGCCAAGATCATCCGCATCGATGTCGATAGCGTTCCGAACGGCTATGCGATCCCACCGGATAATCCGTTCGTCGGCGACCCCGACGCGGCCGGCGAGATCTGGGCGTTCGGCCTTCGCAACCCCTGGCGCTTCAGCTTCGACTCGGCAACCGGCGACCTGTATATCGCCGACGTGGGTCAGAACCAGTGGGAAGAGATCGACATCCAGCCGGCAAACAGCCCCGGCGGCGAGAACTACGGCTGGAACCGATATGAGGGGAACCACGAGTTCCAGGTCGAGGTGATCCCGCCCAAGACTCCGTACGTTTTCCCGGTGCTGGAGTACAACCACAGCGAAGGCTGCTCGGTCACCGGTGGCGAGGTGTATCGCGGTTTGGCGCTACCGGCGCTGAACGGCGTCTACATCTTCGGCGAGTACTGCAAGGGCACGATCTGGGGCATGACCAAGGATCTGAGCGGAAACTACGTCAAGAGTGTGCTCATCGACAGCAGCCTCGGCATCTCGTCGTTCGGCGTGGACGAGGCGGGCGAGGTCTACGTGGCGCACCTTGGGCTGGCGCTTGCCGGACCCGGTGCCGTCTACCGGATCGTGCCAGCCTGACTCGACTCCGAGGGGGCCGTCCCTTGCGTACTTTGCCGATCAGCAGCGAGACAACGATGTTGTCTTCGATCGTGCCGGTACCCGGAATCGGCTTTCTGCCGATCAACGCATTCTTGATCAAAGGACCGCAGCCCGTGCTGGTGGACTGCGGAATCACTCCCGAGCATGACGCGTTCATGGACTCGCTCCGCCTGTTGATCGATCCGGCCGAACTCCGCTGGATCTGGGTGACCCACTCCGATCGCGACCACACCGGCGTCCTGACGACTCTTTTGACCGAAGCTCCGAGGGCGCGGGTCGTCACGCACACCATCACATGGACAAAACGGGCATTGTGCGCCACTATGGAATGAGCAACGAATCCGTTGCTTAGCGAAGGGGACGCTCATGAACTCGGCTGTGGGAACGTACGAGTCCGGTGCCGCTAAGGGTCGCGGCCGTATGCGCGCCACCGCTCGCGCGATTGCCATCGTCACCCTCGCATACGCGTTGCTCGCGCCGCTCTCCGCAAAAGCGGTCGTCTACAGCGAATGCGGAGGGACGTACATCGAGAGCAGCCAATGCACCTTCTTTGCCGGCAGCTATCTTTCGGTCGTTGCTACGACGTTCACCGGTAATTACCTGACCGTCAACATCAGTGACCCGACGGGCAATGTGTGGCTTCTCCATTGCCGGGCGTATGGTTTCGGCTCCTCCTGCTCCGCGGGTTCGGGACTGATGCTCATTGCCGATCTTGTCCCACTGCCGGCTGGAGTTCCCTTGACATGCAGCGTAGTGGGAGGCGGATCTGGCCAATACCGGTGTGGCGGCCACGTCTGAGCAACCGCAACCGCTAGATCTGTGAGATCGTTGCCTCGTCAGAAGGTCCATCGCTTCTTGCATTCCGGAACTCGGAGTCATTCCCGCGGTTTTGCGAGTTCTCCCTGAATGGCGCACGCGGGCATCGACCAGCGATCGCAGCGTGGCCACTCCGGGCCGTCCACTCCGCGCTTAATGATCCACGCGCCACTGAAGCCGGCGTATTCGCACATCTTTCGCCGAAGCGCGTTATCTGAGGGCGTTGGGTCATGAGCGGAAATGAAACAACGATTCCCGGCGCGAAGGCCGGGAATCGTTGTTTTGGAGAGCTTAGAGAAGCGTTGCGGTTCCCTCTGAAGCGGTGAAATCTCCGGTGCCGTCGAACGTGGCGGTATAGGTAGTCTCCGCCGCATCGAACGGCGTCACTCCGACTCCGCTGACCGGCGTGCAGCGCGCGCTTCCCGTTGCGTCGGTGAATGCCGTGCAGAGATCATGCTCTTCCGCGTCGGGCCCGGTCACGTGAAAACGAATTGCGAATCCGACGAGCGCCGCACCGTCGTTATCGAGCAACTGAGCTTCAAGATATCCGTCGCGCGCGTCGACGCCCGTTGTCTCGGAAACGATCTTCAGCACGGCATCGTCGGTTGCGGCCGGGCTTTCGCGTTCGTATCGAGCCGTGATCACATGGGAGCCGACGTGCCACGTCGGATCCGCCACGATCAACAGGTGCGCGTACCCACCGCTGTTGGTGAGGTCCGTTCCGACAAACGCGCCGTCGACATAGAAGTCGACCTGACGATTGGACGCGGGGCAGAACGAGGTGAAGCAGCCGGAGTCCGGATCGACGAGCCGCGCGTTCAGCGTCACCGTGTCGCCGTACGCCGTGGTTGCGTCGGACGCGGTGATAACGAAACCGTGGTCGGCTCGCGCCGGGACCGCAGCGGCAAGAGCTGCGACGACGACCGCGGCGCACAGGAGCAGCCGTGCAGATGTACGAGACTTGTTCATGAGCATTCCCCCAGGCAGGCACCCCAGTATGGTGCTCATACTAGGATACACCCCTTATCAGCATGATTGCCATGGTTTCAGATGGATTCCTATAGATTTCACACGAAGAGACTTCGCTGGAGCGCGACTCGCTACGGATCGACGATCAAGTCACCTCTGTCGGATGAGAGCGGCCACGCCGGAGGGAGCGGAAGGCTCGCGTGGTGCCGCCTCCAGCCCGACGCGTCTCGCTTCAACGCGTAGCAGAACGTCGGTTCGAATCCGGACCCTCAGGGTTCGAGATTTGTGCCCCCAGCGGGATTCGAACCCGCGATCTCCACCTTGAAAGGGTGGCATCCTAGGCCGCTAGACTATGGGGGCTTTGGGGCCGATTCTAGCGGGCGCCGCGGTGTTCGGCTGTCTTGATCGGCTGGAACGCCGGCGCCGTAGCAGAAGGCGGAAAAAGCGACGCCGCGTCCCAATCCCTTAGCAACTTCTTCAGATGTGCTTGCTGAAGCAAGCACTTGTGTTGACCGTTGCGGTTGGCGGTGGCAGCATGGAACGCCCCCATGAGCAGACTCCGTTTCATCCTTTCCGTCGTCCTTGGACTGCTGTCCATTGCCGCGCCTGCCGCCGCTACGCATGGACCGGCTCATTCCCCGTCCCCGTCACCTGCTTCAACCGATTCGCCCTCGCCCAATCCGCCCGGCTCGCCGGCGCCGCCCTCTCCCAGCCCCGCGGGCTCGCAAACTTCGAGCGCGCCGTCGCCGGCAGCATCGGCCGCGAAGACGGGCGCTGCCGGTCCGTCGGCGCCGACGGTTGCGCCGAAGCCCGAAGCTAACCCCGTGCTGGGCCGGGTGAATGCGCTGAAACCCGGCGGGAAGAGTTTCTCCGGCCCGCCGCGCGAGCGAGTGCAGGACGTGCTGGACGGCATCAACGCGCGCTTGGCCAGACTGACCGCTGAGATGCAGCAGGTCATGCTGCGGACGGGGAACATTCGCGCCGAACTGGCTCGGGCGCAGGCCCGGGCGGCCGCTGCGGGAAGCGAGTTTCGCAAGAGCCGCATTGAACTGAACGAACGCGCCGGCTCCTTCTACATGGCGGGCACCTGGCAAGACACGCTTGCGATCATGGTGGCGGGCGACCTGGAATCGGCCGCGCAGGCGCGGGTCTACATCCAAAGCATCATGGGAGCCGACTTTTCGGTCGTCGAGCGGTTGCGCGATGCGCGACTGCGATTGGCGCGAGCTCAAGCCGTCGTCGAGGCGCGCTCCCGCACGCTGGCAGGCGAGCTGAGCAGCGTTGAGCGGCAGCGGGCGCGTCTGGACGCGACCCGGCGTGAGCTGGAGCGAGTACTGGGCGAGGCCGTGCGGACGTTCAGCGCCGGGTCGTCGGCAATCCGCTCGCTCATCGACGCGGCGCAGCGGGGGCAGGCGCCGGCGCCGCCGGAGGAGCGCTTCATCTATCGGCCCGTCTTCGGCCCAATCAGCTCACCGTACGGGATGCGAACGCACCCGGTTTGGAAGTACCGGTCCTTCCATACCGGCCTGGATCTGAGCGCTCGGGCCGGCACGCCGATTACCGCCCCACGCGACGGCGTCGTGCTGGAGTCGGGCTTGGCCGGTCCGTTCGGCCTGGCGACCGTGATCGATCATGGTTCGCGCATCGCGTCGATGGTCGCGCATCAATCGGCGACGCTGGTGCAGCCGGGAAGTCGCGTCAAGGCGGGCCAAATCATCGGCTTTGTCGGTTGCACGGGATGGTGCACGGGACCGCACGTTCACCTGGAGGTGTGGTTCATGGGGCGGCCGAACGATCCGATGGCCTGGCTCGTCACCACGAAACGCCCGTCGCAGCCGCAAGCGCCGCTGCGTGTGTCGCGTCCCCGTGCCGCCGCGTAACTCACCGCCCGCGCACAGGCAGCCCCGCTGGTGCGACATGCCTCTGCAGCGGGTTAGAGTCTGCCGCCAACGCGCCCAAACATCCCGACGGAGGACGACGATTCGATGAGCCCAACAATACTGCCGCCGATGAAGGTCAAGGTCATGAAGTCCCGCGGCCGTGGCCGGGGGGTCTTCGCCGCCGAACCGATCGTCCGCAAAGAGGTCATCGAGGTCTGCCCCGTCATTGTTGTGCCCCGCCGCCACTGGACGCACGTGAACAAGACGATCCTGGGCGACTACGCGTTTGACTGGGGTCGCGACAACAGGGACGTCTCGATCGTGCTGGGCTATGGCATGCTCTACAACCACTCGCACACGCCGAACGCCCGCTTTCGGCTGAGGCTGGCTCCGCAGGTCTACGATTTCATCGCGCTTCGGGATATCGATCCCGGCGAGGAGATCTTCACCAACTACAACGGAGATCCCGACGACCACACCCCACTGTGGTTCGAGAAGGACCGTTCCACCCGGTAGCCCCACCCCAACCGCGACCGGGTCCCGCCGCACTGCAGGGTCACGCCTGCCTCTTGCTCCATTCCAGGTTGTCGTCAATGATGCGGAACCAAGATCCTCGCCGGGGAGTCTGAGAGGTAGTGGGGATGCCCATGAGGGATGCCGTCAGGCGAGCGACCGTGATCGCGTTCGCCGTGATCGCCCTTGCAGGACTCTGGCTGCCCACGGCATCCGGGCAGGAGCCGGCGTCCGGAATCAAGCTGCAGGCCCGGCTCGAACTGGGCGGGTATCTTCGCCCCGGTGCTGCGTCGGCCGTGTCAATCTCGGTCGAATCTCCCCGTCTGTTCGCGGGGACGCTCCGCGTGTCGGTGGGGCGAAGCGAAGACGGCGCCCCGGTCCAGATCGAGCGCGCGATCGAGGTTGCCGGTGGGAGCAAGAAGATCGTCCGGCTGGTCGTGCCGCCGTCGGGGTCCGTGCGCGTGGCCGTTGTGGACCGCCGCAAGAAAGTCTTGGCGTCGTCGGATGCCGTTTCCATCGCACTCACCGCCGAGCTGGTGGGCGTCCTGGCACCGGGCCTCACGCCACCTGCCCGGATCACGCTTCCCACGGCCGAACGAACGGCAGAGGTCGTCGCGGTTCCTCAGGAGATGCTGGACTTGGGTCCCAGCGGACTGGGCCAGCTCACCCATCTCATGGCCGACGCAGCGATCACCTCCAGGCTTTCCGAGCGCCGTCGTTCGGCGATCCTTGGATGGACTTCTTTGGGCGGAGAGTTAATCATCGCCGCGGCGAAGGAGTCCGATGTCGCCTGGCTTCCCAGCCAATGGCGCGGCGCGCCTGCTGCGTTCCGCAGGAACTCCGTCGGGGACGGGACCGTCACGATCGTGTCTACTCCGGCGTCGGATGCCGCGTGGGCGGTGGATGGTCCGTTGTGGCGACGGGTCGTTCGTCCGATCGCCCGCAGCTCTTCCGATGGGAACAGGCTTGGACAAGGCTGGATCGAGGCCATGGCATCGACCGGCGCGTTCAACCGGTCGCGCCTGGGCTGGCTTCTGGCGTTCGTTCTGGTTTATGCGGGTGTATGCGGTCCCTTGAACTTCGTCGTGCTCTCCAAGCTGCGCCGTCGAGAGCTTGCGTGGGTCACGGTCCCGGTGCTTGCCGTCGTCTTCGCCGCCGGTGCTTTTCTGATCGGCCGGGGCATCCGAACCGGCCCCGTCTTGCAGGGGACGGGCGTTGTGGTCCTTGACGAGGGGGGAACACGGGCGACGGTGGCGGTCGGGGCTATCTCGCGGAACGGCGGGAAAGAGCGTGTCACGGTGCCCGGCGACTGGCTGATCCGGCCGGTTGACGCCGCCGGCTTTTTCGGCGGCCGTGGGCTGATCTTCGACGACCAAGGGAACCAAGTCGTGGACGACCAAGGGAACCAAGTCGTGCAGCAAGGCGATGCCGGCGGGTCGCGGGTGACCCTTTCCGGGGACAAAGCGGTGGTCCAGTTCGACTTGGCCGTCGGAGGAATCGGCACGCTGGCGGCGTCTTCGGTAGTGCCGGGAAGCAATCCGAACGCGGGAACGCTCGCACGCAGGGCCGGCGGGGAGTTTGCGGGACGGGTCACAAACCCAACGCTGTTTGCGATGAAAGACGCCAGAGTCTTCCTTCCGAATGGATCCACGTCGGTGGGGAACCTGGGCGCCGGGGAGAGGTCTTCGGAGATCACGGTGAATCAAAGCGCCCAAAACGAATTCCAGCCGGAGTTCTTTGACGGCAACTTCGAAGGCAACTTCGAAGGCGGCTTCGATCCCCGGAATCCAGGGATGAGCCAGGCGATCGTGCAGCGGGCGCGCAGCGTTGCCGGGCTCGGCGAAAACGGCCGTGGGTACCTGGCCGGCATGGTGGACCTGCGTCAGATCGGGTCCGCGATCGGTCTTTCACGCGTGAAGGGCCGGGTTTTGGTGCTGGTGCCGCTGGCGCTTTCATCCAAGGTGCTGGAATCCTCAGCCGTCCGTCGCACCGTTATCGCAACGAACGGAAGTGTTGGGCAGGGCGGGGAAGGGCCGTTTCACAGAGCCATCCTTGGAGCGAACACGGCCACCATCCGGTTCGAGTTGCCGGCCGGTGCGCGTCCGAAGAAGCTGGCCTTCGACATTCCCGTATCGCGGTTCGGTGGTCCTGCCGAGCTCTTCGCTCCGGGGTCGCTGACCCTATCGATCTTCGATTCGAGGACCGGGAGATGGGGAAACACCGTCGCGACCGCCGGCGACGGACACGTCGACATCGATCCCGCCCTGGTTTCCGCCGACGGTGAGCTGGTCGTGCGCATGAACTGGAAAGCGCAAAGCAAGATCATCGCGATTCCGACGCTGAGTGAGGGCGGCTCATGACCGAGGCGGGCGGAGTGCCGGACGCGGTTGCGGTGATCGATGAGCCCGGCGCCGACGATCCGATTGTGTGGACCGAGAATTTGGTGAAGATGTTCGGCTCGACGGCGGCGGTTCGCGATCTCAACCTAGAAATTGAACGGGGAACCGTGACCGGGATTGTTGGGCCGAACGGCGCGGGAAAGACGACCACCTTCCTGATGCTTTCGACGTTGCTGTTGCCGACCTCCGGCATCATCTCGGTGTGCGGCGCCGATCCCGTCACCGAGGCCAGGGATGTCCGGGGCCGGTTGGGCTACATGCCCGACTTCTTCGGCATCTATGACCGTCTGCGAGTCTTCGAGTATCTGGACTTCTTCGCGGCGGCCTACGAAATCCCGCAGGCGAAGCGCGATCGTCTGACCGACGACTTGCTGGAGCTGGTGGACCTCACCGGAAAGAAGGACGCGTTCGTCGACTCGCTGTCGCGGGGGATGAAGCAGCGCCTTTGCCTGGCTCGCGCGCTGGTTCACGATCCCGAGCTGCTGATCCTGGATGAGCCCGCGTCGGGCTTGGACCCGCGGGCACGTGTCGAGCTGCGATCGCTGGTCCAAGAGTTGCAGCGGATGGGAAAGACGATCCTGGTATCCAGCCACATCCTGTCGGAGCTTGAAGAGATGTGCTCCCACATGGTGATCATGGAAGCGGGGCACCTGGTCACGCAAGGGTCGGCGACCGAGATCGCGTCGGGGATCGCCTTCAAGCGGCGAATCCGCGTTCGCGCCGTCGCCGGTGAAGGCGACCGGCTCCGCGCGGCGCTGGAAGGCTCGCCCGGTGTTGAAAACGTTCGATTGGACGATGGGGGTGGGGGCTTCATCGAGGTTGAGCTTGAAGGCGCCGAGGCCGAGGCTGCCGAACTGCTCGCCCGCCTGGTTCGCGACGGCATTCCACTGGTTTCGTTCTCGGAGGTTTCCACCGGGTTGGAGGAGATCTTCATGCACGTGACGAAGGGAGTCGTCCAGTGAGGATCAACCCGATCCTGGAGCGCGAGATCCGCGAGCGGATGCGGTCGATGCGCGCGCCGGCGCTGATCACGATCTACCTGCTGCTTCTGGGAACCATCGTTGTGCTTGCGGAACGGTTCGTGTCGGAGAACGACGCGGGACCCGGCAGCGCCTTTGCCTCGGCGGCGTTGGGGCGGTCGATCTTCCATTGGCTTTTGTTCTTCACGCTGCTGTTGGTGTGCTTCCTGGTTCCGGCCTTCACCGCCGGAGCCATCGCGACCGAACGAGCCGGGCGGACCCTGCAGTTGCTTCAGGTCACGTTGCTCAAGCCTCGAGCGATCGTGCTGGGCAAGCTGGCATCGTCGATGGGGTTTGTGCTCTTGCTGATCGTCGCTACGGCGCCCTTGATGAGCGTGTCGTTCATTCTGGGCGGGGTGACTCCGGTTGACGTCCTGCGCGGCTACGGAATGATCCTGCTGACCGCGTTGACGTTCGGGATGTTGGGGATTGGATTGTCGGCCAACTTGCGCCGGCCGATGGCGGCGACCGTGCTGACGTACGCGCTGATGGCATCCCTCACCCTGGGTACGGTGCTGACCTATGGAGCGAGCCGGCTGGGTCGCCGTGATTTCAGAGGGTTCGACGGCGGCCGCGAACCCGTCTACACGCTG